>NZ_JABXJH010000027.1:0-57530 GCF_013373675.1 Bacteroides sp. L10-4 | reverse complement strand
CATAAGCGGCCTTCAATTTGACCGCTAAGCTACGAATTCAAATCCGTTTCATTCTAAAGGACTGCTTAAAAGACTGTATTTCAATAATTTCAAAGACCGATTAGCTAACTTTTATTGGACAGTAGTGAGATTGCATATTGTCGTTGAACCCATTAAGCATACAGTACTATTACTTTTATTAATAGTCAATTTAAATATCGCCTCATATTTTAATACCCAATTTTTGCCAATTCAGCTTGATTGTCCATACGATGTGCATCATATTCATGATCTCGGCTCAATGAGTCGAAGATTGATGCGACATCTGGGTACGTGTAGCGTGTCTTATCTGCATATTTCTTGTATTTCTCACTTCGTGTCCTTTCAATTCGTCCTCCATCGTAGGGCAGACGTGAGGTCATACTACGATTGTTAAAGAACTGGCATCGAAAAGAATTTAGGATTGATTTGTCACGACCATGTTCACTATATTTTGTCAATAGTTTACAGAGAACATCCTGTGGGTAGTCTTCCCTGTCAGGAATGTTGCCTAACAATTGACCAAACACTATCTTTGCAGCACGAAAATACTTCTCTCTTTTTGCAAGAGACATAAATTCATCGGCATATTTCATCAAAGCATCTTCATCTAATGTCCCGTTTTTTGTCAATCCAGGACAACTTTTTACATGGCCTTTGATAAAACGCAGTAAAAGCAACCCGATGTTTCTCTCTGAATCAGAATAAGTCTTATCGTCAAAATCTTCATCTCCACGGTATGCAAATGATATTAGTTCTAACAAACTTTTTGGCTCTGTGTAAATAGAATGATACAGGCGACAATCAGAATCCAGATGGAAAATTTCGCTAAGTAAAAGTTCTAAACTAACTATTTGTTCATCTTTGACATTTGGATTTTTATCAAGATATTCCAGTATTTCTTCTGCATCATGCTTGTACTGCTCCAATTCTGGTGTTTTAATATTGTTCAACCATCCTTGTAAGGCATTAAAGGCTGGTGCAACAGGAATGTCCTTCCCACCATAACTAGCATGACGTAGCAAAGATAATACATCGCCATACCTACCCACTTTAAGCAGTTGTTCTACCATTATGTTCAGCGTATCGTCAGAATAGCACCAAACAGATACGGTCTTCCAATAATTTTCCTTAGCTTCTTCTGGTAGAGTTTCGACAAATCTGGTTAATTCTTCATTTGTTCCGATGCTAATAAGAATATCATTCCGATTATTATATTTCCTCACTACTTTCCAATAGCGTTCTTTGTTTGTGTTGAATAAAGAGACAAAGAATCCTGCTAAAAGTTGATTGTCAAAATCTTTGTTTATAACAAAATCAATCATCGGGTATGTGGTCTTGAATTTTGCAAATGCAAGACCTGTTTGATATTTGTCTTCAGATTTCTCTGCAATCTTTCTTAAACCATCGAATCCTATCCGTTTGTACAGTTCTTTCACGGCGGCTACTCTGAAACTCAACTGCTTTTCTGTCCACTTACGTATATCATCCTCTCTCAGATGTAATTCATGTACAGGCAAGAAAGCCTTGAATTTCCACAAGTTAGCCTCAATAATATCATCTGGCAATATGGCTTCTAAGAGATTTTTTAGCCAGTTCATCTCATCATCACCTATACACCAATCTGAATTACGAGCTTCTTCAAAATGATATATTTTTTCTCTTATTTTGTCACAGAACTTATTTTTACCTTTCAGAAAATCTATATTTGAAGAAATTGCATCTTGGACTTCTTTCCTAAGATGAGCAGGCAAGTCAGGAGCAGTCGCTGTTTCCAACATGCATTCAATAGCATCATTGCTATAGTCGCAATTTTTTATCAACATCCTCACTGTAGCTGTTAATGCTGTCAAAAACTCATCCATTGTCACGGTCTTAACGTCTTCTCCGAAATATCTCCACCGCATTATACGGCCATTAATGCTTTGTGATTGATGACTATAGTTCACTAAACATCTACAAAGTCTGAAAACAAATGGTCTAAACTCCTCTACCATGGATTCGAGTACCATAAAACATTGCTCTATGGTTGCTTTTGTTTTAGGCATCCAGAGACAATATATTTTGCACAACGACTCAAAAGGATTTCCAGCATACCCTTTTTTCTTCCCTAAAGACGAGAGTTCAAACAGGATTCGGCTAATTCTGGAAAGATTCTCTGCAGACCAGGCCAAATCTTCCAATGCAGATAAAACATATTCATAGTGCGAACTATTACCCCACAAGGAGGTATGCTCAAAATTTATTCGAAACATCTCACGGATGATAGAATTATCGCTCATCACATCATCTTCAATTTTCTGAATAAAAACCTGAGGCGAAGCTTCAGCTAAGAGAGATATCAGATTATGTTTGCAATAACTAAACCACCATTCTAAAGTGTTTGTATTTAATATTGCTCTAACCTTTTCGTCAACCCACGGAATCAGTTGAGCATTTTTGTCACCTCGAAGAGCCAATAACACCAATGTCAAGAATAACCCTTCTTTAGCATAATAGCTATACTTCGTATTATGTTTTTGATAAAATAAAGAATCAGTCGTGGCTGCCTTTTTGTCATCAAAATCAATATCATTTGCGACTTTGTCAATAATGACAGAGAGTCTATCTAAGTATTGGGGTGTGATAAAATCTATTGCATAATTTATAGCGTCAAATGGAGATATAACATACCATAGATTATCAATAAGTCCAAAAGGGCTGTCGTTGCCTTTAGCAAATGTCTGAATAACATTTTCGAATTGGCAATATTCCATCCCAGAAAACTCTTCAATTAGTTTTTTGTCCCCTTCCAAATTATTCAGCCAACGTCCTATCAAAAGAGCCGGAAGCAATTGGTTGATATTTTCAGGCTTCGCCCAATCAGGGTTGTTGCGTTCAAAACCAAGTTTCCTTCTCAAGATAGCTGTGCTTCGCCCTGTATCAGAACAAAGCTGCCTTGCTTGCGTTTCATTAAATCCGCTTTCTTTTAAAGCATTAATAAAATCGTCAGGCTCTGGTGTTCGTAGAATGATAGACACTCCACTTCTGCTTCTTGCAGATGGATGTGTAACATACACCAAGCAATTCTCGTTTGGATTAATGTTTTTATCATCTCCACTAGAGATAATAACCATATTGGAACATTGTGAAGCCAATAAGCCTGTGGTTTCATTGTCTTTTGCAATAACCACTCTGTTTTTAAGATTGTCATCTCCGCATTGTAATATAGCAGCCACGACAAATGCGAGCGATTCTTCTACAGAATGGGAACAAACATCTATTGCTATATGATTTTCTGTTTTCTCCAGAAGTTCTTTGACAGATTCCTCGCGTCCTCCAACGGCAACACTATAGCAAAGTTGTTGTCCTTTATCGTTGGTTGACCATTGACGCCAATACGATTCTATACTCTGAATTTTCTCTCTGTGGGAGATGTTGAGTTTTTCTGCCACCCATAAAGCGACAGAAGGATAATAAGATAGCCAATCTTCTAATTCTACGGCTGTTATCACCTTAACCCTTTTCCACTTATTCAGTTTATTTTTGTCTGCTTCCCAAGATGGCGCTTTGGGCCATTCGCGAGGAGTGATGAAAACGAAGGTACATTCTCCTTTCTCAAATTCTAATGGGCCATTCGTACGTTTTGTATAATCGTCATTAGCTTTTGTTGCCACTTTCTCATTCGTCCCCATCTCGATAAGACATGTACCAGCTGGCAGATAAGTGTCATTGTCTTCAGAAACAACAATGCCATCCCATCCGGCAGAATGAGTGCTTTCTTCAGTCGGTATGTACACCTTTGAAAGATGCGGCTTAGTTGCATGCACCAATCGGCGTATTAACTCAGGAAGCAAACCACGGATTTCCAACGTGTCTGCCCATCGTTTGAGGTCATTGGCCTTAATGAGTTTCATTCTACTTTAAAATATATCTTGCCTAAACGCTTGTTTTTTAACGGCAGTGTTTCCTTAAGTGTGTCTGAAACTAGTTTGTTTCAGAAGTGAATATGCAAAGTTAATTCAATTTTTTATCAACTCAATCATAAATGCCAATTTTGTGTTACAGCCGGACACGGCTCTTTCATTAAAAATGCCTCTAATTTTCAATGTTTGTGGGTATTAAGCGGTTAAAAGCTATTTTTAACTTACCCCAACAAGGCATTCCTTATATTTATAAAGGTTGATTTTGCAGTAAATGTAACTTATTCAAATTGTTATCAAACAATGCCAAAGTTAAATGAAAGAGCCGTAGCAGCCCGACGAGAAAACAAGTTCTACTAAGGATAAGCCGCCACCAACAAGTTGTGTCCACACAGGAAACAATGAGCCGTTAGAAACCATCTCAACCGAGTCGGTTCCACTATTTTTTTAGGAATGCCATTCAACTAAGAAAACCTTTATATCCCCTCCCTGTCTTGGAGAAGCGTTTTGTTGCAGATCTATTACTCACAAAGGAACAAATGCAGATTACATATTGACGATATAACCAATTATTTATAAAAAAGACGCTCTTTTTTGACGTGTTTCTCCGGGATTCTCAGGGTTTATTTGTACCTTTACACCGAAGAGAATGTCTTTTATGGAAAAAGAAATGATTAACAGTCTGAAGATTGTGCTTGCCGAAGAACAAAAAAGCAGTAAGTGGCTGGCAGAACAATTAGGAAAAGACAGGGCTACTGTCTCCAAATGGGTGACGAATACCATGCAACCTGACGCAAGAAACCTCCTACGTATAGCAGAGGCTTTGAATATTGATGCAGGTAGACTGCTCAACCAAAAACATTTGAAGAAATGAAGGAAATAGATATTATCCAACAGATAAAGTCAGGTGAGGTCAGTAAGGTGCAGTTCAAAGAACGGCTCCTTGACAGCTACGACATCGGCTGCGAATTGGTGGCATTCAGTAATGCACGTGGTGGAACACTGGTCGTTGGTGTGAAGGACAAAACTGGCAGCGTCAATCCTTTGTCGTATCTGGAAGTACAGGAAACGACGAATACACTTGGCAACATCGCATCTGAGAATGTTGTTCCTGCCATCCTTGTTGATGTAGAAACTATTTCTGTGGATGACGGAAGCCTTGTTGTGGCTCATATTAAAGAAGGGGTGAATAAACCTTACCATGACAATCGTGGCATTGTGTGGGTGAAGAACGGTGCCGACAAGCGCAAAGTGTTCGATAATGCCGAGCTTGCCGAAATGATGACCGACTGCGGCAGTTTCTCGCCTGATGAAGCAGGAGTAAGAGATGCTACGATTAAGGACTTGGACGAGAATACCATCAAAACCTTCCTAAGCAACAAGTTTGAAAAAGCATTGGTGAGAAAGGGTTGGGTAGGCGATGCTTTACGTGAAGCCTCTTTAGATACTGTCTGCTCTGCAATTGCCAGTGGGCACGATGGGGAGAAACTGCTGCGTAATCTACGTTTCATTCAGCCCGATGGAAAAATTACAGTGGCTGCAATGTTACTGTTTGGCAAGTACACCCAGCGTTGGCTTCCAGCCATGACAGCAAAGTGTATCTGCTTTGTGGGCAACAATCTTGGCGGTACACAGTTCCGCGATAAGGTGAATGATGCCGACATTGAGGGTAATCTGCTTCATCAGTTTGAAACCATTATGGATTTCTTCAACCGAAACTTACGTCATATACAAGTCGGGCATGAGTTTAACTCGCAAGGAGCATTGGAGATTCCATACATCAGCCTTGTTGAATTTACCGTAAATGCTTTAGTGCATCGCTCACTGAATGCGACTGCTCCTATCCGCATCTTCATTTTTGATGATAGGGTGGAGATACACAGTCCCGGAACTCTTCCCAATGGGCTTACCATAGATGACATTGTTGTGGGAACTTCCATGCCACGCAATATGTTCCTCTTCACAAATGCCATCCACTTGCTTCCCTACACAGGAGCAGGTAGCGGTATGCTTCGTGCCTTATCTGAGGATATGAATGTTTCGTTCAGCAACAATGACAGGACTAATGAGTTCGTGATTACGATAAATAGGCCAAGAGGTAACCAAGTTAGCAAAGGAAGTGACCAAGTTGGCGAAAATAGTAACCAAGCAACCGAAGAAAGTAACCAAGTAAATGGCAACTTAGTTACTAAACTTGGACACTCTGACACCAACTTAGATACCAACTCTGACACTTTTAATACAGACTCTGACACTAAACTTAGACACTCTGACACTTTCAATGCCGACTCTGACACTAAACGTCCTAAAATAACAAATAAGCAGAGGGATATAGTAAACTTCTGTAGTGTACCACGTAGCAGCAAGGAAATTCTCGAAAGAGCGGGTGTGACATATCATAGCAAGAACATACAGACATACATCATGGCCCTTGTCGAGGCTGGCTATCTCGAAATGACCAATCCTGAGCACCCTAATGCCAGCAATCAAAAATATAGGAGAAATAAAAAATAGCCACATATATTTACAGGAAAACGCGCCTTAGTTTTTCTATGTTTCTATTTTGAGGTATGAGAAGAGTTTCCCGTCACTCATCGACGGGTTGCTCTTCGTTGAATACCTGCTTCTTGATTCGACGAATCAGGTAAGTAATTGCTTTAGGTGCTTTCTCGCGACACACCTTCAGTTCGGCAAGGAATTCCTCTTCTGTAGCATCAGAATTGAAAAGGTCCACTAACTCACAGTTATTGTCCGACAACTTGTCGAGTTGTAAACCATGTCTCTGCATCAATGTGCGCAAGGCGAGGATGCCGAGGTCGTATTTTGGTCGTGCTTCCACCAACTTTCGCATAAGGTCAAGTCCAGGGTCTCCTATGTGCATCTCATTGAGTATGGCAATCATGAAAAGAACCTTTGCATCAGGTGTTGCCATTTCAAACACATTCGCCAACTGGCAGTTGGTATCGTCTGCTTCTGTGTAGCGTTCAAGTTTTGCCAAGGCACGCGATTTAATGTATAGTGCCTCTGCACATTGATGTCTTTCAAGAACCTCGCCGATAAGAATCAAGGCATCCTTGTACTTCTGAGCGTAAAGACTCAGCAAGGCTGCAATGAACTTCGGAGCCCAATGGCTCGTATGAAGAAGATTTTCCGGAATGTCCTCTATCAAACCATACAGGTGCTCGTCACATACTAGTATGTCCAGGAAACGTTTTGCCTGCTGCATCGCCTCCTTGAAGTCGCCATTCTCAGCTTTCTTTGTCACGAGCATCAGATACTGCTTTGCTGCTTCGTCGTAGTCATTCTGCTGAAGAGCACTATAAACTGCCTTTCCGCTCTCAATCTCGTTATCGATCTGCTGTTCGTTATTGTACTCGCTTGCGTAAGTAAGGACTTCACG
Organism: Bacteroides sp. L10-4; assembly: GCF_013373675.1. NCBI lineage: Bacteria > Pseudomonadati > Bacteroidota > Bacteroidia > Bacteroidales > Bacteroidaceae > Bacteroides > Bacteroides sp. L10-4. The sequence goes on along the minus strand of NZ_JABXJH010000027.1, from coordinate 50,210 downwards.
GCTAGTGTGAGCATACTGAGGAATAATGTTTTTTGAGAGATAAAGACCTTCCAGTGTACGTACACGGCTGAGTGCCACATAGAGTTGGCCAGCTGCGAACATCCCTCGGCTCAGATCGAGCGAAAGCTTGTCGAAAGTCATGCCCTGGCTCTTGTGTATCGTAATTGCCCATGCCAGTTTCAGAGGATATTGGGTGAAGGTACCTGTCAACTCCTTCTTCATCTTACGTTCTTCCCTGTTATAGTCGTAGCTATACGATTCCCAAGAGCAGCAAGGCACAACATACGTCTCGCCATTGTTGAGCGTGACGCTTATCTCGTCCTTGGTGAGTTTGGTCACCTTTCCGAGCGTACCGTTTGCCCAACGTTTTTGCAGATCGTTGCGTGTGAACATCACTTGTGCACCAACTTTCAAGCGAAGTTTCAGTTCTACAGGAAAACGCTTCTCCTCGAAAGTTCCGTCAACAGTACCTTCGTACACGAACTCCTCTGCTTCAATCTCCTCCAGTCGCTGAAGGTTAATCTTGTCAGCAGTCTTGTTGATGGAAGCTAAGGTGATGACAGCACCGTCTTCCTCATTTGGCACGCGTACGCGATCATTAAGATGCATGATGTCCTCTGGAGTTACCTTATTCATGCGCACATTCTCCAAAATGTGAAGAAAGTGTGCATCATCCTGACGATACACCTTCTGAAACTCAATCTTTACGAGTCGCATGCGCTTAATGGCATTCGACTTATAAAAGAAGAAGTCTTCTGTGTGATACAAGTCTTTCAACAGATCTTTTTCTGGTCCTTGCCTTACGACAGGAGGCAACTGGAACATGTCGCCAACAAAAATCATTTGCTTGCCTCCGAATGGAGTGTTGTTTCTGAGAGCCTTGCGCATGGTATAGTCGATAGCATCCATCACATCACATTTTACCATTGATACCTCGTCAATGATGATGCTATCTGCATGGATAAGAGTGAGGATTTTTGCCTCGTTCATCTTTCCGCATGTTCCAGGAGTACAAATCTCCATCGGAAGACCGAAAAAAGAGTGAATGGTGTCACCCCCGGCAAGGATGGCTGCTACACCTGTTGGGGCAAGAGTGATGAACTGCTTCCCAACCAACTTCTGAACGTTGTGGAGGAAGGTTGTCTTACCACTACCAGCACGTCCCGTTAGGAAGAAACTGGAATTTGTGTTGGCAACAAGTTCATACGCAAGTTGCTGTTCGTGATTCAGTGGGTCTATCTGGGTATTCTGCATGTTCTATTTCTGTTCAAGTTGTGGAAGGATTTGGGTGAGGCGTGTGTTGAAGTCGTTATCGAGAAAACTCTTGTAGCACCCTTCGATGATGCTTTTGGCTTGTGCTTCGAGCTGTTCCTTTGGCATAGCTGACCTCTGTGCTTTCAGAACGCCTTCGAAGTAGTTGCATACCATGGTTTCCGACTCTTGACGGATGAATTCTTCGTTACGGAACGTCTTGTCGTAGTCACGTTTCTGCACAAGTTCCAGTCTTGTACCGTTGAAGGCATAGACTTCAATGCTGTCGATGTAAGTCCAAGTGTGGTAAAGCCCCACTTTCTCCACAATGACAATACGGTCGCAGAATCGTACGCCTTTGTAGTAGCGATGTCCGTTACCACTTTCATATTCCTCGCAAAGGAACATTTTCTGACCTTCATCCCACACAGGGACGTGAACTCTTGGGTTGCCAAATGTTGGCAGAATCTTGTCGAACAAGTCTTTGTTGATTGCTTTTGCAAGTGATGCCATCTCTTGTTAGTTTTTCTTAGTTTATGGACTTGGTTACTTTTTTCTTGCTTATCAGCTTATTGGAGCAACTTCTGCTGAGTTTCTTCAATCATGTTTCTGGAGAAGGCGAGTAGCTGGCTGTCAGCAATGATACTTCCCATAGCCTTTGCTTGTCCTGCAAGGAAGTCCTTCAGCATGACAATGCTTTCCTCTTTGGCCGTTCGCTCGTTGAAGCATCTCCAATTGCAGCCGCCCCAAAATTTTTGTGCAATGATATTCGCTTTCTGCCCGTTCCATGCGAAAAGCGTAATGCCGTTCAAGAAGGTGTGAGCATATCCTTCACCTATGTGGTAATATACGGCCAGTCGGTTAGAGAACCGGATTGCTTTGTAGTAGGTATTTCCTGCTGCGCTGGTATAACCAAGGGTGAGGAACACGTTCTTCTCTGGGTTGTAGGTGAGGGAACTGCCCGAGAGGGCTGGGAGTGCCTTTGCGGCAACGAGTGCGAGTGATGTATTCATATTCTTTCGATTTTGTCTGTTTAGCGGAATGGGCCGCCACCTCTGTTTTGATAAATAATGTATAAACAAAACCAACTCTCTCGGAATTGCAGTGCGAAGTTATATGGTTTTTATGTACCGACCTAAACCTTTTCCAAGAGTATTGGTTCCTTTGTACTTGGAACCAATACGTTGTTTCTTGTTAGGTTATGCGGCAACCCGTTTCCTACGAATGGCTTCCATGCAGCGGCTTGTGCAGATTATGGAAACGTACATCGAGGTGAGATCATTTGTGCGTCCATGTTTCTTGTGATTTGCTTGTGCCTGACGCTTTTCGATTATACGTCTCAGTATGCGGTTCTGTACATTTGGAGTCTTAGCCTGACTCCTGATGTTTAGATTGAGGAGTATTCCGTTTAGGACTTCTATTTCTATTTTCTTGGTGATAGTTTCACACACTTCTTTTGCTAATGCAGAGCGATATCGAGGGGTATTCTCTATCAACTCCCATTTCTTGTTGACCTTATGGTGAGCATTTGCTTCTGCCTTCCTGTTTGTTGCGAATTGCTTTTGGCTTGCTTTCTTCTTCATAGAGTTCTTGCTGCTGTTTGTTGCTTGTTTCATAGTGTGCAGATTTTGTTGTACCCCACCAACGATTTGCAGCGTCAACTCCGAGGTGGTGTCGAAGTTTGACGCTGCAAAAGTAACGCGTTTTTAGTTAATAAAATCAAGTGGAAGTGAGTATAATGGTTCCTCTTATTTTGGAACCATTCCGCTATTTTTCGTGAGGATACAAATTGGCTAAATCACGTACTCGTTGCGCAATTTCTTTCCGAACGGAATCTGGTGAAACAACCTCTAATCCTGCTCCCATCTGAAGTATGCGTCCGTAGAATTCGTTGTTCGGTTCTACATCAATGGAGAACTCCGCATACTCTCCATCGTCATACGTGCCGAAAGATTTCACAACGGCATAACTCTGATGAAGAGGTTTTGTGTCCATTAATTTATAAATATATAATGAACGCGCACGTATAACAATATGTTCCTTATGGGCATCTTTTCTATGACTTACGCCAACTATGTCCTTGAAAAACGCATCATAGAAGTGCTTCGGAGCTGGCACATATTCAACTTTGCCCCTTTCACGAGGCTTTGATTGTATTCTGTCGAGAGCTATGTTATAACCATATTCTGGAACTCGTCCGTCTGCATGACCGAAAAGATGCCATCTGCCATTATATTCCTTCAAGTAATGTGGATGGAACACTAGTGTGATTACTTCTTCTTCAAATGGCTTATAGTCTATCTCCATAACCATTTTGTTCGTGATGGCTTCATACAGAGAAGGCAAGTACTCTATGTTGGTCAGAATACGGTCAATGCTTGCGCTTATTACCTGTTCTCCCTTTTGTCGCTTGGTTTTCATGTCCAACAGGTCTTGACAATCCTTGAAGAAGTATTCCAACCATGACTTAGGAAAGAAACCTGCAGAATCCTGACAGAATTTCCAGTACTGACGAAGGTTATTGATTGCCTTGACATTGCGCATATCTGCAAGAGGGTCATTGTCCTTGCCGATGTAACGAAAACGCCTATTCTTATTGTTGCCGTCTTCCTCAAAACAATCATCAACATTCTTATTGCGAACGCCCAGTTTCTCGCGGATGGCTTTCTTTACAATACATACTATCTTTTTTAGTTCGCCATAACCATCACAATTGGATAAGTTTGCTGGTAATTCTTCTATAGAGCATCCAAACCTTTCAGCCATAATATCTGCATTAGTAACCCATCGGCGGCTCATCAGCCACCGATAGGTTATTATAGCAAATTCTGCTTTATAGCTCTCACCATCAAAGAGATTCTTGCGTTGCATACTTAAACCGATCTTGTTTTCTTCCAGGAAATAATACAATTCTTAATTTCCGAACAATAGGTTCTTGCTAATTCCATTTCAGACTTAATATCACCAGGGTTGTTATGCGCTATTGGATCACGAACATTAGTAAGATGATCAAACTTACTATGCCAATCCATTTTCTGACCCTTAAAAACATTTCCAAACCAAGTCCAATCCCATTTGATAAATATATTGAATATTTGAGATGTTAAAGTAAAATCAACGATGTGATTTCCGCTCATTGTTGGAAATCTGGTAATCATATCATTCATATTGTTTTTTAACCTCTGAACATTAGATGTCCAATTTGCCACATTGAAACCTCTATAAGGAAGATTATTTGTTAAATTTTGCTGCATTTCCGTTTCCCAATCATTAGAATATCTCTCGGATAGATAGATTTTCACTAGATTACGGAGTTCATTTTCTGTTTCGCTCCATATCTGGGCATAAGGAATATTTGCGTAGTATCTTCTATAAAAATCCCAAGAGCAATAATCAGAAAAACAAGCATATGAATTGGCATCAACCACAGGACCTAATTCTATACCATTATAGATTGCTTTTTTTTCTTGAGGTGTAACTGTTTTCAAAAAACCATATTTAAGCAGCTTCTCTATTTGAACAGGAGTGGCATCAAATAGTGGGCCAACAACTAACTGAATAGAAGGGTTTAACAAAGATTCGCTGTTAAGAATATTTATCAAGTGATCATATCCCTCCATTAAAGAAGATTTGACACCAGATAACATATCTGAAATATCTGTAATATCTTGATGTTCAAATAAGAAATCATTAACTACATCCATTAACCACGGATTATTCCCAGCAACATATTTTACAAAGGATTTATTGGAATCTTTCACTTTCCAAAAATTAGCAGATTGGGCCCAGTAATCGATTACATTCTGTTCCTCATACATACCAATTGGACATGTCTTGAAAGTCTGAGCGAAAACGGACAATTTATCATCTGGTGCTTTTTTCTCAATGTCATTTAAAGGTTTTCGTGAACATGTAACCAAACATATTTTGTCTTTAGGCATATATGAAATTTCACGTAAGAATTGGAAATCCTCAAAAGTAAATATATCATGAGCATGATCAAATTCGTCAAGAACAAGAATATGTTTATAACCTATATGCCTTCCTCTACGAAAGTAGTCTTCAAGTAGCTCTGTAATGTCTTCTATACAATCAGTTTTGCGAATTTCTTCAACAAGTGGATGTGCAAATGAATTGTATTTTTGATCATCTGGATAGTTTAAAGAAAAACGCCCGTCAAACTTTTTTGCAACTTTTTTATAAAAATCCAAAGAGGAACGGGTACTTCCCATTTGATAGTAAACAACAATAGTTTTGTCTTTTGCTAATTGTTCCGCTTTTTCGATAATGCAATGAGATACAATTGTTGACTTTCCGGTTTTGGGAAGTCCTACAATAGACAGATTGTTAAAATACGATCCCAGAACACGCTCTGTGATAGTGGCTTCTTCTACAGGACGTGATACATACAATTCTGCAGGTACGGCGGTTCCGCACCTCATGGAAAAAGGGTTGATTAATGTTTGAGTAGCCATTCTTTATAAAGTCTTACTTTTATTTTTAAAAATCTATATTTTTCTTTATGAGAAATTTCATCTTGATATTTTTCCTTTTGGTCGATAACATCTCTACTATACAATTGTTTAATTATGCCATCTTCCACATCTGGATCAAGATTAGTTTTTATGTCGCTACGGTTAGCAAAAGGTTTATTTTCAGATGCTTTAGCAATTGCTCGAAGAACCGTTTCTACATCATCATCATTATAAACCATTATAGCTTCATCAATTTCAGAACCGTCCTCAATAGATTCTGCGTCTTCTTCCGTTTCTCGCGCATTTAGAAGATTCTCGAATTTCGCATGATCTAGCGCATAAACACCTGAAGTTAATCTGTTAGCTACATCTGTCACATCTGCTTCTGTAATGCTTTTATATTTCTTTTCGTTAATATAATCAACCAATGAGGCGCAGAAAATTTGAATGTAATAGGGATTACATGCTGTATAATCCATAATTAAGTCTGCAGCACCACCTACATAGCGACTTTCATTATTATTTAATATAGGGTTGACGATAAGTTTTTTTGCATCTGCAGGGTCAAGATACGTTAATCGTAAATCTTCTATTACTCCAAATGGATTTCTGGCATAAGGCTCATTTTTAAACGCAGGAACAACATCTTGTCCTACGAGGACTGCGGAGAATTGAGTTAAAGGATCTTGCGTAACAGCCTTCCATTGCTGCATAATAGTATTTGATATTGAGTTCATTTTAATTGCGCCATACATATACGTGAACTCATCAATCATAACCACTAAACGTCGATTTTCCCATCCACTTGTCTTTCTACATGCAAGCTTAAACATTTGCATATATTTAGAGAATGTCTCAACAGGATTTTCTTCATCCTCAGCTATAAATTCATTCTTTGTTGGAATTGAAAATTCAGGAACATTCTTTCCGTCCATCGTCAATAAAAACAATTCATCCTTTATGGTTTTAAGTATTTTATAATAGAATGAGAATTCGGATATTTTTCGTACTATCTTGCCCATACTAAACAAAACACAAAAGGCTCCTGCATTTTCCAATTCTTGCTTAACTCTGTTAAGTACAGAAGACTTACCACTTCGTTTCTGCCCATAGATAATTGCCTGTTTTGATGCAGAGTCCATAATGGCTGATACAATGCCTGATATATAGTCTTTATGTCCATAGAACATGTTAGATGCTGCATCTAATGGTCCGCTTTCTGCTACGGGAGCGTATGGATTATAAATAGACTCATATTCTGTTGAATTATACAGATGCAATGAATGAGTTGAATTATTTTGTTTGACTTTTCCCCCATTACTATATTCGCAGATAATGTCAATAGATGCAGCACCCTGCTCCATAATCAGTGGAGATACCTTTACAATAGGTTTAAAGATGTATTTTTCTCCGCCTTCAATAGAGCGACGTAATGGGTTATTGTCTCCAGATGAAATCATTTCGATTCCATTTGCACTAAGTATTTTTATCTCAACATTATTTATGGGCGAACTATCCTTATCTGTTGAAACTTCAATTTGCAAAGGAACAATTTGATCAATTGCAGCACTTTCAGTTCTCAACAAATCAATAGAAGGTGAGGGTTCACTTGATTCAACAAACTTCTCAAATGACTTATCCACAAGATCCTTGATTTGTATAAGAAGAGGCAATAATCCTTCGTATGACAGTTTGGTTGGTTCTTCTTGAATACTTTGGATTAGATCTTTGATGAAAGTGCAAATCTCATGGTAGTTTAATTCTTTAGCCCTAAATCCAGATGCATCATAGTACTTTCTTAGCAATCTTGAAACAGATGAGATTAGTTGCTGAAGTCTGCCTATATCTAGTTTACAAATCCATGATTTGATTATTGAATTCAAGTCATTCTGTAAACTAATAGACAACATTTCAATATCTGTTATTTTTTCAAAGGATTTGAGACTTATTATGATCTGTTTGTACTCATTTTTTCTGTTTTCAATAACACGAATCCATGCATTTCTAAAATCTTCTTGTGTGTGAATATCTTCTCTAATTCCATATGATAAGAGCGCATTGATTGCATAGACACGCAATTTAGAATCTGCGTAAAGCTTTCCTAATACATTAGCTGTAATCCCACGATTATACATGAACATCATTATCATTGTGTTCCAAATCTTCAAATCAGCTTTATCGTCTAAAACAAGTCCTAAAGCATAATTAATCGAAGGACTCTTTGAAAATTCTTTTGAAAGTTTTTCGAGATCTAAAACATTCGAAAGCAGGAAATAAGCCACCTGCTGGGCAGTCGCATGATAATTCTCTTCCAACGCAAATGCTTCACTATAGAAGAAACGAACAACATCTGGAGAACTATTACTATATGTATGGATTTTCGCCATGTCATTACAATAACGAGCAAGTACAGAACGGAGTTTAAAGGTATTATCTGGTTCTAAATCTAACATCATTTTTGCTTCTGTAAGCAAATGTCTAGCGCGATCACTAGCACGTCCTGCAAATTCTTTTTCCGAGAATTGTTCAATGAGTTTCCTTACAACCTCAAGGTGTTCTTTTTTGAACTTACCTTTATTAATCGCATTGAGTGGCACACCTGCATAATCATCAAATGATTCAAGTGTTGTTCGAATAAATTCACTAATTTTGCCTGACGAGATTTCTATTTCATTAGCAGATATAATAGATTCTATCTCTTCATCAATATGAGGAGAAGCTGTGTCAAGTATTTCTAATAATTTCATTGCTCCTGTTCCCTCAGGGTATAAATCAATGGCCTTATTCAGAAGAGCCCGCGCTTGGTCTATTTGCTTTTCGCGAATTAATACAGAGGCTAACTTATTCAAAAGGAATACATGGCGTGGACCTTCTAGTTCTTCATCTGCATTGGACAAAAGCGTATTTGCAATTTTCTTGAAATTATGAAAATCTTTTATGGCATAATAAAAATTCTCTAGATAGGACAAATTACCAGCTGTGTCATCTAATGACGTTCTATGATTTTCCATCAATTGCTTAGCTTCTTCACGGTATTTTGAAGCAACCATTTCTGTCGATGCTTTCTTTGCCAATTGAATATAGAGCATTCCTAGGTCTTTTATTGCGCTCTCTATCTTTTGATTAGCATCAATTGCTTTCTTATAGTATTCTATTGCCTTATCAAAGTTTTTCGAGTCGCTGTATTTTTTGGCTTTTATATATAAAGAAGTTCCGCCTGTTGAGTATGCCGTTTTATAGGTGCTAAATTGGTGAGAACGATTGATTTCCTTTTGTTTTTCAATAGCAGCCTGACAATTCGGATGTGATGAAAATATATGCGTTAAAACTTCATTCGCATCCATTCTTTTCCCATTCTTGGCTAAATTATCTACGATAATCAGGAGATTTTTAATGGTCATTGGTTTATGTATACACAAAGCCGTATCACCTGCATAATTTTTAGATTTCGTATATACTACATATTCGCCTCGAGTATAATTTGTTTTGTCAGCTTCAATAAGTTCTGATACAGCAAACCACAATTTAGCATTAGTTTTGAAGTCTCGAATAAAACCAAATTGAGGACCAACACTCTGTATTTCGCCCATTTCTCGAATAACATCGTTATTTTCTTCTTCCCTAATCTTTGTGATAGTATCCTCTACACCAAGCAAGGATGCAAGGTCGCCTAAACTATTTGCAGTACCACCATTGAAATTCTTTTTTGATTTTTGTTTTGCTTCTTTTAAAATACGTTTTTCTTCATCTTTATGAGACAAGAACGAATTCGATGAATTTGTTTGTTTTTCGCTTGATTTAGAAGTCGTCTCCTCAGAGAATTGGTCGTTCTCTTGTTCTTGTATTATAGCTTCTCCTGTATTGTCTTGTACTTTTTGCTTTGTGTCTTCTGAATGATCTTTGTTTTCAGACAACGAAAGAGAGGGGGCATTCAATAAAAGGTCCTCGTTTTTCACATAAAGGCTATTGCCTAATTCCGGAGTATTAGTTGTATCTAATTTGGTGTCAAGCGAAGAACCCTGTGGAGGTGTTGCTTCTTCAAAGTCTTTAATGCTTTCTTCTGAAATTGAGATTGGCTTGCGACCTTCTTCAAAAGGGCGTATTTTTATTCGACTATCTTTAAAATCAATAATGTAGCCTTCTTTGATTCCTAAGCTACATACGATACGAATAGGATCACCAATGACATAATCTTCTTTTATTGATTCTATATTATTCATAATATTTATCGATTAAATGGGCTATTATCAACCAAAAGTTCTCGAATATTAATCTTTAGCAATTCTGAAATCTTTGCCAGCGTCTGCAAATCGGGTTGTGTGGTGTTGGTGCACCACTTGGAAACCGTTACGGGATCCTTTCCTAATTGACCAGCAAGCCAGACGCCTGTTTTGCCAGCATCAGCCAATGCTCCTTTAATTCTATTTAAATTCTCCATGCAAATTTCTTAATGTTGAATGCAAAGATATGGAAATCTTCTGAAAAGACTTGTGAAATTGCAATAATGCTGACTGCTTGTCGAAAATTAATCTATTATTGCCCCCCTGATTTTATTATTTCCCATAAAAGGAGGGTAAACCATATAAATCATACTATAGCTAAATTTTGGTGTAGGAACTATGTAAAATTGATAGTATCATCATGTGCGATGCTTCATGTGACACAATATACAACCAGTCCCAACCCCATTGTATAAACAAGCAGGGATATCACCAAGACTTTCATCCAGAAGTCCGAGTACCAAACGCCTTCATTCTGTCTGAGAATTTTGCGCATATTGGATTCATGCTCGGTGATAAGCCTCGTTTGTTCGGCACGGTGATTTGCCAACACCGAATTCCAACTTTCTATAGAACGGTCTATGAGTTGTCTAAGTTGGGCAAGTTGCTCAGGAGTGATGGTTGCCTTAAAGTTCGTGTCCCGTTCTGCTTTTACTATAGCATTGCAGATGCAATTGACGATATTATCACAACTGCCAACAGCAGCTTTGAGCGCACCCTCAATGTGGCTTTCTGCAGCGATGGCCTTCTCTAAATCCTCATTGAACTTTATCAGTGTTTCTTTTGCCTCTCTTATCTCTACGAGAAATTTATCCACTTCTGATTTTTCAGTCTCAATTTGCTGGTTGATTTCAACCTTCTCCAGCATGTCATTGACATTTATGGGCGATGTGCCCCTTGATTTTCCTATACCCATGTTCTTGTATTTATAAAAGGTGAATTATCTGTGAAGTCCTCTCCTGCGTTTGCACATGCTGTTTGCCATTCGTGCGCAACGGCGTGCCCATTCAAGTTCGTCTTCGTCCTTGTCTCTTCCCCAGTCTCCTGTATCAGAACCGCCACCGCCACTTGAAACCGCCATGCTTGTGGCTGCATCCAAATACCCGGCAAAGAGTAAAAGAGCCGTGTGTTGTATCTCTTCAATCTTGGCCAACGGATGAGCTTCCTCCAAAGAACACTCCTGCTGGATAATATTGTCAGCGGCTTCGGGAATATCCACATGATAACTGTGATATTCGTCTGTCGCAATATCGTAATGCTTTATAACAGGCTGTGAAATAAAAGTAATATCTGCTGACCGTGTTTGTTGAGGAATAGATTTTGTTGGCTCAGACTTCCTTTTCTGCTGATGCAGTTTTGCCCAAGTAGCCTCAATCTTTGATGGAGTCAAGTTTCGACCGACACCCAACACGGATGACTTATAATTGGAGTTGCCACGTTTGATGGAATAACCATAAACCTTGCCCTTATCATCTTCTTGCAGATGCACTTTATAGCCTCGTTTTGTCAGTTCCATTGCATACTGTTGCCAACTGAACTTATCCATCTCACGGAGTATCTTCATGCAGTAATTTGTGATTTCCTGTCTGTGCTGTATGCCGATTTCTTCAGACTGTACCCAACCACGCCTTTCGTTGATGATATTCGCAGCCATGACAGCCCTCTTACCAATCTTATGACTATCGTTGATTTTGCCATCCATGTCCACACGGTTGGCATCAATGTGCAGATGGAGTATACCACTTTTGGAATCCCGATGCAAGGCAACGATGTACTGCGAACCTTTGAGGTTTGTCTGTTTTGATGATGCTCGCTTGGTCTTCTCGGAAAGGTCTATGGAGTCAAATACATGGATGAACTCGTTTGCTAAATGTACCCAATCATCCATCTTCCAGTTCCGGCTTTCTTCCTCGGCTGGGGAAATCTCAATTCTTATCACGTTCCTGCCAAGAGGTCTGCCCTTATTGATTTTCTCGGCAAACATTTTCTGTACGAGCATCATCCGCCCATACATCGCTTCCGGTGAAATGTCATCGGGCAACAGGTTGGCTTTGACTATATCCGCCCTATCCTTGTTGACGGAGTATCTTATGGCATTTGCACCATGCGGAATGGTACTGGCTTTTGCTATCATAACGGGTAAGGAAATTTATTCGGTAAGATAATTCTCTATTTGGCTCCAGCGGTTGATTAGTTGCGTAGCAGCTCTCATCCATTGTTCCACAAACCGAGTATCGCTGAAATACATTGCACGTTTATCCGCTTGAATGGACTTTACTGCTGCCGCAATACGGATAAGGTCGCCCCTTGCATCCGTCAGGCTGCATAAGGCTTCTACCTCACGCTCAGACAGCCGTTGCCGTGGATGCTGCCCTAAAGCAGTGCGGCGCACATAGTTGCTCATGGATAAACCGCAGGTCTTGGCGAGTTCTTTCGCTTTGGCGTATTCCTGTTCCGTTACTCTGGCTTCAAGTCGCAAGGTGCGCCTCGTAACTTTCTTGTTATTTTCTTCATCAACATCTTTGTTGGTAATCTTTTTCTTCTTCATGTTTTGTTATGTTATGGGTGAGACATCAATCTAAAAAGGGACAGCACGGTGGGAGCTTGCGACTGCCGGAATACGCCTATGTGGTACGAATAAGCGAAGCAAATTTGTGCGACATAGGAACTTCTTGCAAGACCCCACACAAAAATATAGGCATCACAGTTATATCCAGTATGACTATTTCTGACTATCTGCCGAAATATCCTCATTAGATTCTTCCCCTGCCGTAGGCTGTGGAGGAGCCGAATTGGTAGGAACAGAAGAAAATGGAGAGAGCAGTTCGCCTTCGTTTGATATAATAGGCATTTTGCCTACGAAGGAAAAAACTGCATCAGAAACGTAGGTTTCATTCATTACTTCTGTTTGTCTACACTCATTCGAGTTGGGTAAATTTCCCTCCATACAGCTATCCGAATCCTCCAATGGAGCCATTGACAAAACGGGTACGGTATCATCGGACATTGCTGGTGCGTTCTTCTTTTCGTCTTGTCGGTCTTTTAGTCGGACATAAAAAGGGTTGTCTATGCGATTGCCATTTTCCATCCATGCCGATATACATTTCAGCGTGTGGACACTTGTTCTGTTGCTTTGCGCAGATGCGACAATTCTCAACTGGTTCATCTTGTCCAACACGCGGGATATGGTTTTCTTGTCATAACCCAATTTGCTGGACAAATCCACTTCCGAAAGGATGGCTTGCCCCACTTGTAAGGTTGTGGAAAATCCTTTTATGGCATAATCGTTTTCTTCCAGCACTGCCGCTTCGATAAGTTGGTGCAGAATTTTCATGCGGTCAATGCCATACTTGCTCCCTGCCAGATATGCAAGTTGCTCTGACGAAAGCACTATACAATAATTCAAGTTTGTTTTCATCGTCTGTCAATTTTGAAGATGGTTTATAAATGGTGCAGCCAAAAGAGAAAGTCAGCGGTGCATACCGTAACCTCTCTCCGGCATATAATACTCCTTGTTGTATGCAATGTGGTCAAGCACATCTTGAAGCCTGTCAAGTTGACGGCTGTCTAATATACGGATGGCGGCAATGGTAATGTTCTGTGAAGCGATACGGCGGTGTTCACAATTCCGTTCTGATGTACTTCCGTCCCCGTCGGCATGAACACTATGTAAGTAGGTGTTCACCGCTTCGGTCTGCTCCTTACTTGGAAAGGTGGAAGGGTAACGGTCTTGAACATACGTAACCATGTGGCTGACCGCATTTGTCAGCAACGAGTCACGTTCTTGTAGCTGTTTGATAAGTTCTTCTTTTCTCATAGTGTGATTTATATTGTCCCGTGTCCCAATCATTTTTATAACTTTCTATTTTGCTTACTTCCTGTTTTTATTCTTTTTTGAGGGCAAAAGGGGGACAAAGGGACAGAAGTTTTTCTTTTCCCTTATTTTAAAATTAGAATGGTAACCCCTGTTCACTTGGCAGTGTCACGCAGGACTCTTCACTTGGAGCGTCCACCCTCACCCATGGGTATTTCGTCCGTCCCGTTTTGTCGCAATAGGCAGGATGCAGCCCCTTGACCTTCTCCTGTTCACTCCGTTTCCAATTTGGAATCATGGACATCAGGCGGTTGATGTATTGCGAAGTGTATTTGGACGGATTTCGTCTGACCAAATCATGGGGCAGTTCCTCTATAATCTGTCGGGCACAAACCATATTGAGTGAGGTCATTGTGGAATTTGGTTCTGAGTATGCTCCTTTCTGATAAGCCAGTCGTGTCGGAATCATCCAATTTGCATATTGAATGGGAACCTCACGCTCCAGATACATTTCTATGTCCTCCATAATTGGATCAACAAGAATGTTAGAATGTTGCATCTGCACTTCGTTGGCCTCATTCTCCATGTCCGGTGACAAATAGAGTTTCATTCCTTGTCGATAATAGGCGTATGCCTCTGCCCAAAGCTGAGGAACGGAACACTGTAGTTTATCCAGCCAATCCGACACATGACCGTTGCCTTTGACCGGGATAATCCACCATCGGCGGTTTCCATTGTCTCCTTGCAGAAAGTTCATTTCATTAGTAGTCGCTGCAAAGACATTGTGCCGCATGAACTCCACCACCTTATGCCCATAAGCCGGACGCATATAATCACTGCAACGGCTTAGAAAAGCCTTGGCTGCCTCTGCATCATTCGCCCGTTTCAAACCATTCAACTCACTGATTTCAATAATCCAGCCATTGGTTATGGTTTCAACTTTCTCCTTGTCACCACTGGCAAAAGAGAATGAATCGTTGAACCATCTCCCACTGATGGCTTTGAAGAAGGTGCTTTTACCAATACCTTGGGGACCGGGCAAGGTCAGTACGTTGTCAAACTTACAACCTGGATTGAATACTCTGGTTACAGCCGCCACAAACCAAAGTTTTGTCTGTTCCCTGACAAGCGGATTGTCCTCGGCTCCAAGATAATCTATGATGGTTGTGGCTATGCGAGGTTGTCCGTCCCATGTCTTTTGTGTGATAAATTCCTGTACAGGATTGAAACTCCGTTCAGAAGAAGTGGTCTTCAGTATCTCAAATACCTTATTCTGCGTAAGACATATTCTGTATGTTCTTTCCAGATAGTCCTGTATCTTTCCTGCTGATTCTTCATCAATTTTGTTACCATTGACATTGCGGAACAAAGGGCAGAAACACACATCGTCCTGACAGAAGGTATCGTACCTTATCTGACTAAGATTCTCATCCAGTGTGAAAATAAGCCGGAGATTACTGATGGAACGAACCGGATTCCCGTAACTGTCTGTTGCCAGGTTCTTTTTCCAATTCTCTTCCATACCGCTATTCTTTGATATGGATGTCACCAGATTCCTTTGCCAAAGCCAATGCAAGGTCTGCATCCACTACGATTTTTCGTCCTATCTGTGTGATAGCCTTATCTATGATACCGCTTTTCTTAATGCGGTTTGCCGTGGGTACACTGCATCCGAACACGCGGGCGATACCCTCTATGCCATAGTAGTTGCCTTTGGATGCCACTTGGGGAGTAACCGTTTCTGTGTTTTCCACGCTCTTGGTGATGAGAAAGCAAAGTTCTTCGCCCGTCATCATGACGATAGGCTTTTGGAGTAATTGGTTGAGATTGAGTTTTTCTTCCATATCTTTACTTGTTTGATGATTAAATACTTTAAGCCTCGGTTCAACTCTGTGAAACCGATTTCACAAGCAAAGGTAGTGTATGAAACTCTGTGTGTTGGTCGGTTTATTTATATCTTAATTTAACCGACCGTATTACAACAGTTGTTTGCAAAGTAAATACGGATAGCTGTTTCCCAACTACCCGTTATTGGCAAAATAGTCCGTCCATCGGTCTATTATCCGTTTTGCTTTGGTGTAACTGCTTTCTCTTTGGGGTGAGTTCAAGGTAAGTTCCTTGATTTCCCCGTATCGCTTTTGCGGTATATCGTGCCCATAATGCCGTTGAAAGAACTGTTCTATGGCACGGTGGAATGTCATGTATCTTGTGGACGCTTTTATTTTGCCGGATTTTATCAATGATTTCAACAAGTAAGCAAGGCTTATATCTTCCGTATTCTCTTCAAGAAACAAGTGGATGCCCTGCTTGATACATTCCTTGTTTCCCATAAGGATATCATCCAATGATTGTATCACCTTTCTATTGCCTCGTCTGCCTTTTACTTTGCGTAAGGCGAACATCACTTCTTTCCAGATTTCCGGGTTACACCTCTCAACGGTGTTTTCCCAATCCGCTTTGGTTTCTGCGCCCATCTCTATACTTCTATTGACAAGCAGGGTAACGCATGACTTTACAAGAAGCATATCGCCATGGTCAACCTCTTCACAGTTCAACAGGCGGTTGAGTGACTTGGCCATACGTGAAAGACCGTGGTCAAATACCACGAAATAATACATGCAATAAGCCAAATCCTCTTTCTTTTCCATTACACGGTCATACAGGTTAGCCATGAATCCGCCAATGAATACCGCATGAGAGAGGAAAATGATTTGAAAGATATACATCAGGCACTGGTAAACCATTTTCCTTTCCAGCTTACTCAACAGATAACATCCTTTGCTGTTTCTCATGAGCTTATCTAATTGTTCGGACAAATAGGATTTCAACTCTTGTGACAGATGATTCCAGATTTCAATAGGCGTTTCAGAATGCACCATCAGCAGCCCTGATTTCGGAGAAGTAAGCAGTTCTACCGTGCCTGTTTTCACATTGATGCCTATCCACAAACACTTGTTGGTGATACATCTGGCGATGGTCTCGGTATATTGGCCAGCCCACTGTTGATTTTCGACACCTGATACACCTTTTCCGTTTACAAAATCAGAAAGCCAATTGTACATAATCAAATCTTCTGGTGGTGTACAGTCACGCATCATCTGATACATATCTATCAGAACAGATATATCGCCTTTAACCACAGCATCGATGCGCTTACAAAAGTCAGCATACACTTCTTCGTTAGCTGATTTCCATGCACGGATAGCCATATCAGCCGCATCCTTCCTTTTGGAATAGGATTTTATCCTTTCTATGAAATTTATCATCAGCATTACGGATTAAGGTTGTCTGAATAATTTAAGCAGTTCTTCTGTGGACATGCTTGCCAGCTTCGCCAACAGAGCATCCCTTTCAGAAGTGTTATCCAAGTTTAGCAGTTTTGAATTGTTCTGCATCTGTATATCAAGAGGATAATGCTCAATGTAGATTTGAGTAATGGCATGATCAGAAGTTGAATGCCCCATGCTTTCAGAGATATAATCCATATCCACTCCGGCATTATGCAGATTAGTAGCAAACGAGTGTCGGCACCATGTGCCGGACGGACAGATGGACTTATCCCAATTCAATGCCTCATGGCAAATCTTAATGATGCGGTCTTTCACGTTTGAGTTCTCTTGCATGGTGTATTTGCGGCGTAACTCTTCCGTTTCCGCTCCTTTTAATATATCGGGGAACACAAAACCGTCCCGAGTCGGAGGTGCAGCTATCTCGTCCAAGATATATCGTAAGGGAGGGATTATAGGGACTATCACCTCTGAACCGTCAGCACTCCGTCGGGATGTTTTCTTTCGATTGAAGCGGAAAGCTTTGCCATTTGTCTGATAATAATAACTATTATAGGTCAAGCGGCCAGCATCAGCCATATTGAAACCGTTGCAAAGATATTGGGCAAGAAATAATCCCAATGAATAATGCGCACGTTGCACATATTCTTCCGACCAATGTTCAGGATATTTCTTTGAAACAAAAAGATTGTAGAGTTCTGTCATCTGACTTACGTTCAAGAAGCTCTGCTTGCGTTTTGCACTCTTGGGAATGCTCACAAGCCCTTTCTCTTTTTTGTTGGAAAAAGGATAGGGAACATTTTTGAGGTAGCCCTCATGCACACACCTGTTCCATACGGCACGACAACAGCGCAAGTAGATGCCGGCTGTGGTATCACTGATTTTTCCGACAATCGCACCATTTTCGTCTTTAACTCCATTGTGCATACCATCCTTCCATTTCTGTAGTTCTGCCGCACAGATGCAAAAGCCCTTGATTGCATTTTCTCCAAGAATCTTTCTGAATGATTTGAGCGCACACTCATAACTTTCTGCGGTGGTGAAACGTACTCCTCCATCTTTTGTACGCAATTCGTGAATGACTTGCTCCCATATACTAATAAAGGATTGTGATTGGGTTGTGTTCTCTTTGGATAGCACCACTTCTTCACCCATGATACATTGACGTACCATCTCAAATGTTAGGATGCCGCCTTTGTTCAGATTCATCAAGATTTCTTTGTACTTGGGGGCAATGGTATCTTTCCACTCTTTCTGAAGTTTGTAGTTCTCGCTTTTACATTTCATCGCATTGCAGACGTCCGAGAACTTTTTCTCAGTAAAAGAACTTCCAACTGTAAAGTAGAAGAACTTGCGGTCAATCGTGAAACGAAGAGATAATGGAAACTCACACGCATTCTTTCTGCGGGTACGTGAATCCAACACGATAGAGACAGAACAGTTACGCTCTTTGAAAAGAGACAATGACTTGGTTAATTTTTCCATTGCATTCATTGTTTATGTTCAACATAACCTCTGAATACAGCCGCTTTGCAATGTGAGGCGTACATATACAAAACGCTGCATATAACCACTGAGTCCCTATCCTTTGACAGATAAAAACATTGTCGTTATATGCAGCGGTGCAATCTCGTTGTCTTCTGTCGCTGACTGGTAACCGGGCTTCTGCTAATCGGTCTCAACCCCTGAAGCAACTCTCACGTATTGTTTGAAATAGAGTATTCTCCGACTAATACTCCCTCTACGCTTCGATTCATCGGAATGGGATGACCCTCCCACGAAGGTTAGACAAACCCACTTTTCCTTATTAGGAAAGAGCACCTCTTGGTCATGGCTCGCCATAAATGCATTGCATTTGCAAAGTTACAACATTATTCTGTAAATCAATATACAAATGGAGTATATTTGAGTTTATTTAATCGTAAAGTGTCGTCACACTAACAAAATTTCGGGTAAAGGTATTACAGGATAACATGGAGCATCATAGAAATTCTATGTGTT
Organism: Bacteroides sp. L10-4; assembly: GCF_013373675.1. Taxonomy (NCBI): domain Bacteria; kingdom Pseudomonadati; phylum Bacteroidota; class Bacteroidia; order Bacteroidales; family Bacteroidaceae; genus Bacteroides; species Bacteroides sp. L10-4. Next base: position 31,102 of record NZ_JABXJH010000027.1, on the reverse strand, counting down.
AAACACGGCCAACTCAAACAGTTTGTTTACGCATTGTTTACGCAAGGGTAAGAAAAAAGGAGTTACGAAATTCGTAACTCCTTGATTTTGAAAGTGGACCAGCCTGGGCTTGAACCAGGGACCTCCAGATTATGAGTCTGTTGCTCTAACCAACTGAGCTACAAGTCCGATGCATCCTTGCTTGGATAGCGAGGGCAAAAGTAGCATTTTCTATTGAAATATGCAAGGCTTTTGGATAAAATTCCTTGTGACCTTTGTCCTTAGAACTTATAAGTCCGTTTTGGATTCTTAGGAAACCAGCCTTTTTTCACTCGTTCTTCCTGCTCGAATATCTCCTTGATAGTCCAGAACGAGGAAAATGCAAAGACGCCCAGAAGGGAGGATATCATGATGTTCTCTGTATAAAGGGAGGCGATGATGCCGCCGATGCCGAGTAAAAGGAAAATCCACCAGCACTTGGTGCCCCAATAATATTCGGCTTTCACAACTATGGGGTGAAACAAGCCGATGATGAGGAATGTGCAGATACCTATGACAAGGCCCGACAGATGATATTCGTTCAAGAAATCCATTGTTGTTCGTTATTTCTCGGGGCAAATAGGAATCTCCTTCTTGATGCTCTGTTCCAGGGAAATCAAGGTCTCGGTAGCGGTTACGCCAGGAATCTCCTGCATCTTGTTGTTCAGCAAATCCATCAGATGCTCGTTGTCGCGGGCATATACCTTGGTCAGCATGGTGTACGGACCAGTGGTGAAGTGGCATTCTACGATTTCGGGAATCTTGCCCAGCTCAGCAACTACCGTCTTATACATGGAGCCCTTTTCCAGCTTGATTCCTACGTAAGTGCAGGTTCTGTATCCAAGGGACTTGGGATTTACATGATAGCCTGAGCCAACAATAACGCCAAGGTCAATCAGGCGCTGTACACGTTGATGGATGGCAGCACGTGACACGCCACATTCAGCAGCTACGTCCTTGAAAGGGATACGGGCATTTTGGGAAATGATTTCCAGAATCTGCCGGTCAAGATTGTCTATTTTTTCCATAATAGTAAATAAGTAAAGTTCTTGTTGTTATCAAATAGTAAGCAAATATAGGACTTTATTTTAATTTATCTATAAAAAGGGACGGAAAAATGAATAAAAGTGAGGGGTAACGATAAGGCGCGGATTACGCGGATTTCACGGATTTAGTTTACCAAATCCGCGTATTCCGCGTAATCCGCGCCTAAAAGAAGTATCAAGAGGGTTTTGCCCCTCCCTTCGGATTGTTACATTACTTCTCGATACCCAGCAGTTCCACTTCGAATATCAAAGTAGAGAACGGCTTGATTTGGCTACCGGTTTCTCTTGAACCGTATGCCAGGTCGTAGGGGATATAGAGTTCCCACTTAGAGCCGACGGGCATCATGGTGAGGGCCTCTGTCCAGCCTTTGATTACCTGGTTGGCACGGAAAGTAGCAGGTTCGTTGCGCTTGTAAGAGCTATCGAATTCTGTTCCGTCAATCAGCGTACCTTTGTAGTTTACTTTCACCTTGCTGCTGTCGGCAGGAACAGCACCGTTACCTTTGGTGATGATTTTGTATTGCAGACCGCTCGGGGTAGTTACTACACCTTCTTTAGCCTTGTTCTCAGCCAGGAACTTTTCACCGGCAGCTTTGTTGTCAGCATACTTTTCTGCAGTTGCTTTTTCTTTGATGGCATCCATCTGAGTACGCATGTACTCTTGAGCTTTCATCATATCCATAGCACCACCCTTGCCGATGACACCTGCTACGAAACCTGCCAGCAGATTTTCGCGGCTGATGCTCTGTGTGGAGTCGTTGCCGAAGATTTGTTGGTTGAAGCCTTCCACCCATTGCTTGCTGACCATCTGGCCTACTTGCAGACCGGCCATGTAAGCCACATCTTTCTTATCGATTTTGGCTGCGCCTTCGTTGAAACCTTTCAGGAATTCTGACATCTGGGTTGAGTCAATGCCTTGTTGTGCAAGATACTGGTCTAAACCTTCTGTACGTGCCATACCGATGGCGTAAGATAATGAGTCGATGTCCGTCTTCAAATCAGCTTTCGGACTTTGAGCAGTACAAGATGCCATACCGGCAGCTACTGCAAGAGCCATGAGAAATGTTACTTTTTTCATTTTGCTTTTACTTGTTGTTTATTTAGATAAAATTTTCTGTAATTCGACTTCGAATACGAGCGTGCTGTGGGGAGGAATCATCTCGCCGGCACCCTGCGCTCCATATGCCAGGTCGCTGGGGATGTAGAGTTTCCACTTGGCACCTTCGGGCATAAGCTGAAGGGCTTCCACCCAACCGGGTATCACTTGGTTTACACCGAATGTGGCAGGCTGGCCGCGCTTGATGGAGCTGTCGAACAGCGTTCCGTCAATCAGTGTGCCTTCGTAGTGGCATTGTACCTGGTCGGTTGCTTTGGCATAGTGACCGACGTTTCCTTCTGTGATAACTTCGTATTGAAGTCCGCTGGGAAGCGTAACAACTCCCTCGCGTTTTTTGTTCTCTTCCAGGAACTTTTTGCCGGCTTCTATGTTTGCTGCGTTCATCTTCTCCTCCAGTTCGGCGAAGTACTTGTTGACGATGTCACGGGCTTCTGTGTGGCTGATTGCCGTCTGGTTGCCCTCCAAAACGTCTTTGATTGCTTGTGCAAAGTCATCTATTGCAATGCCTTTGGCACCCATGCTTAAAAGATTCTGACCTATTCCAAGGCCGATAGCATAACTGAATTTGTCCATAAGATTCTTTTGTTGACGACCGGATTGGTTTCTTTTCCAGTCTATTGCAAATTTATGAGTGGCAAAAGTACGTCTTTTATTTGAATGATAAGGCTTTTAAGTATTTAATTTTTCTTATTTATATCACAACTTGAACATTCTTCTTATATTTGTCTTACTTTAATAAAGGAAAGGAGCGGAAAATGAAGAACTTGGTCATATTGTCGGGTGCTGGTATGAGCGCCGAGAGCGGCATCAGCACATTCCGTGATGCGGGCGGATTATGGGACAAATATCCGGTGGAGCAGGTGGCGACTCCCGAGGGGTATGCACGTAACCCGGAACTGGTCATTAATTTCTATAACGAACGTCGCAAGCAGTTGCTCGATGTGGTGCCGAATGCCGGGCATCTGGGTGTTGCCGACCTGGAAAGGGTTTTCAATGTAACGGTCGTCACTCAGAACGTAGATAATCTGCACGAGCGGGCGGGGAGCACGCGGGTGATACACCTGCATGGGGAACTGACGAAGGTTTGTTCCAGCCGCGACCCTTATAATCCGCATTTCGTCAAGGAACTGGCGCCGGAGGAATATGAAGTAAAGTTGGGCGACAAGGCGGGCGACGGTACGCAGCTCCGCCCGTTCATCGTGTGGTTCGGCGAGTCGGTGCCGGAGATTGAGACTGCCATCCGGTATGTGGAGCAGGCGGACATCTTCGTCATCATCGGCACCAGCCTGAACGTTTATCCCGCTGCGGGACTGCTGAACTACGTGCCCCGTGCCACCGAAGTGTATCTGATAGACCCCAAGCCGGTGGACACGCACGTCATGCGTCCGATACATGTCATTCAAAAGGGAGCTTCGGAAGGGGTAAAAGAGTTGAAGGCGCTGCTTGCAGCTACCCAGCCTCCTTTGCCTTAGGACTTAGCCCCTCACGGTATAGGACTTAATATGCAGAACATCCGGATGTTTTAGGTACTCACTCCTGTACTGTAGAGAGCTGGGTATAGGGGAGATTCCCGCAAGGTATAGGTCTTGCGGGAACAAAGTATATTTGTCCTCGAAATTTGTGCTATTTCTTTATCACGGCCCGTAATACGAACCAGGCATGATGGGCTACGGTACTCATTAGTCCGTAATGCCGCGCCATGATGCGGAAGCGTTCGCGCAGGGATGCCTGACGGTTCTGGGTGGTCATTCCTTCCTCCAGATAGGCGATGAGGGTGAGATGGGTATTGTGCAAGGTTCGTGCCTTTTTCATCACCCGGATGCACCAATCGAAGTCAGCGGAGAAGCGGTATTGCAGGTCGTAGGGTTCCACAAGGGAAGCTTTGGCAAAGAAGGCCTGATGGCAGACCAGCATGCCCTGCTTGAAGCTTCGCCAGGTAAGCGCTTCCGGGGCGGAGAGGCGGCGCATGCGGATGAAGTGCCCTTCCTTATCCACCAGCACTGTTTCGCCATACAGCACGTCGGGCAGTTCGCTGCCGGAGATGGAGTGCACCATCTGCTGCAAGGTGTCGTCTTCGTGGAAGCTGTCGCCGGCATTGAGGAAGCAGAGGTAATCGCCGGTGGCAAGTCGGATGCCTTTGTTCATGGCGTCGTACAGTCCCTTGTCCGGTTCGCTTACGATGCGGGTGATGCGGTCTTTGTACCGGTCGATGATGGAGAGTGTGCCGTCTTTGGACGCACCGTCCACAATGATGTATTCCACGTGGTGGTAGGTTTGCGAGATAACGCTTTGAATCGTGTCCTCCAATACCGCTTCGGCGTTGTAGGTCACGGTGATGATGCTGAATTTCGGGGTAAGGTGGTTATGCATTTCTTCCGGTCACTTTGTTGTAAAGGTCAATGTATTTCTTGGCAACGACGTTCTCCGAATAGTGGGATACGGCTTTCCGGCAGGCTTGTTCAGCGAGGTTGGGGTAGTCGGGCTCGGTCAGCGTCCAGTAGATGCCGTTGGCAAAGTCTTCCGAGGATTTGTATTGTGCCACGTAGCCGTTGTGCAGGTGGTCTATCATCTCGGGGATGCCGCCCACGTTGAATCCGACGCAGGGAATGCCGCATGCCATGGCTTCCATGATGGTGTTCGGCAGGTTCTCTTCCAGCGAGGGGGTCACGAAGATGTCCACGGCATTGTAGATGTTCACCAGTTGGTGTTCGTTGCTGACGAAGTTCAGCGGGTAGACTTTGAATGGAAGCAGGTTTTCCAGTTGTTGCGATTGGTTGCCGAAGACGACGACACCCAACTGTTCCCGGAGTTCGGGATGCTTGTCGGCCAGCAGTCGGCACGATTCTATCAGGTAGTCGATGCCTTTCCGTTTGTCCGTAATCTTCACCGAGCCGAACAGCATGAGTTTCTTGTCTTGCGGCAGTAGGCAACGGCTGCGGGCTTCCTGCCGGTTTCGGGGCTTGAAGAGATTGGTGTTGATGGGGTTGGGGATGCATGTCACAGCATGCCCGCAGAAGAGGGCGCTTGTCCGGGCACGTTCTTCCAGCCAGCGGCTGCAGGTGACGAAGTTGATGTGACGGTTGCGATACAATGCCTGCTTTTTGTGGAAGATGCGGTAGGAAAGGTCACGTTTGCCTCCGCCTCCGTGGATGAAGGGGCAGTTGTGGCATTCCTGCTGGTAGTGGGTACACTCGCGAGCATGGTGACAGATGCCGGTGCAGGGCCACATGTCGTGCATGGTCCAGACGACGGGCTTGCCCGAGGCGAGAATCTTCTCGATGTTCTTCAGCGAGAGCATCCCTTGGTTTATCCAGTGCAGATGGATGACGTCTGCTTGCTGGAATTCGGGCAGTGAGGTGATGTCTGTCCCCGTGTTGGCAATGTCTACGGCAAAGATGTTCTTCTTGTTGAAGCGGTTGGCGCTCCAGATGACGATGCGCTCCCAGACGAACTTCCACACCATGCGCCAGTTATGGTCTAGTGACACAACGGAGATTTGGTCGGTCTGCTTGTCGCGTACCAGCAGCTTGGCTTTGATGCCGTGGTTCTTGAGTGATTCCATCAGACGGCTGGCGGCGATGGCTGCGCCGCCGATGCGTTCGGATGTATTGATAAGTAGTACTCTCATGACTGTTGTTCGTTTCTTCTTTTTTGAATGTTTTTTCTTGTTACAGATGCCGGTCTTGTTTCATCCATTTCCGGATACGCTTTTGCAGCGTTTGCCATATGATGGTGAAGTTGCCGTACCGTAGGTTCAACGCCAGTTCCTCGAACGACCGTGCAATCTTTATCCAGGGATGCCGCCATGCCATGATGCGGTAAACGCTATCCTTGTAGGCAGTGTTCTCGATGACGTGGCGAGGGTGCTTCAGTGGAAACTCCACTTCGTGGCGTTTCATGGTGAAGATGCGGCGGTAACCGCGCGGCATGGTGTGCACGGAGCCGGCAAAGTGGGTGGAGTCGGCAGTGGCTCCCAGATTGTTTATCATGTTGCGGGTGGGCACGATGCTCAGACCCGAATTGAACAACATGGAAGCGTGGAAGATGGTTTCGTAATAGGCTTTCCCGTGTTCGCGGTGGCGTTGGCACATGTAGATGAAGTCTTTGCGGTAGCGCCGTGTGTGGATGAGGTTCTTCAGTTGCCGCATGTTCTCCTTGTCGTCCAGGAAGGTGTAGAATTCATCCCATTGGTCCGTCACCCGCCGCCAGCTCGCCCATCCCCAGATGGAGAAGGTGGTGGCGAAGAAGTAGTCGGAAGTGATGTCGGGTGTAATCTCCTCGTTGTTGAATCCGGCAATCATGCTGATGCGTGTGTCGTGCTCATACTTGTCGAGCAGTTCCTTGCAGAAGCCGAAGAAAGAGACGGCGGGCACGTCGTCATCCTCAAGCACGATACATTTGTCCGACAAGGAGAATGCCCACTTCTGTGCCATGTATTCCGATGGGTCGCAGCCGTAGTTCTTCTCTTGGTAGTTGTGGTGTACTTCGCATTCCCAGTCGATGTCTGCCACTACTTTGCGACAAGCTTCTATGCCCGGCATGTCACGCTCGCCGCGCGGGCCGTCCTGATAGAGAAACAGTCGTGCGGGGCGTGCTTTCTTCACTTGTTCGAATACTTGCGCCAGCAGTTTGGGGCGGTTGAAGAAAAGAATCAGTACAGATACATCTACAAGGGCTGGTTTCATGGCAATTTTGTTGGATTAGGAGGTGGCTATATGGTCATTTGGTATGTTGAAAGAAAGAACTGCCGGATAATGATTGTTTATCTTGTCCTGCTCTTCTTCTGTATACCGGTGTAAAGTGGGATAGTTGTACCGTAGAAAGTTTTCCAATCCATCAGGTGCTTTCAGATAAAGTGGACCGAATTTGATTGGTTGTAAATGGTTGAGACTCGTCTCCAAAACATGGTCGGTAGTGGTAATCACATTGTTGTAATACAAAGTTTTCCATGAGTTGAAACAACTTTGCATTATCACCATCAAACGGTAGATTGTCTTTTTAGAGAGTGTCATATCAACTATCCGGTTCAGAAGGCAGGCAACAGCTCCACGATTGGTAGGGTTGGATATTTGACATTTTCCGAAGTGTTTCCATAGCCATACCTCTTTTCCCATCAGGCAGCATTTCAGAAAGTTGACGGCTTCATATTGTATCTTCCTTAATAGCTTATTGTTTGGAATACGGTCAAAAGGGAATATATCGACAAAGATTCCCTGATGCATAGGTACATCTTTAAACATCTCTTCGACAAACAAGGTGTTGTTTTTCTTGACTTTGGCAAAGTAATAAGGACTATGAGGGTCGGTATGTATCCATGAAAGAAAGTATGGTTCTCTCAGTTCTTGGGAGGCTATCTGGAGAAACTTATTGTAGTCTTCCCGTTTCATACCTATATCTATGTCGTCATCCCAAGGAAGAATCGCTTTGTCATAGAGTGCCCCTATTGCTGTTCCGCCGATTACAAAATAGGGAATATTGTGTTTGTCGCAGATGCGCACAATCTCTTCCAGTATTTCGTATAGCACCTGATGTAGTTGGGTCAGTTCTTCTGGGGTATATTGCTTCACCATGGATACCATTTTTGATTGATGTCTGCAAAAATAATGATAATAGTTGAAAGGAGCACTTTCCATTTCAATCTTCTTTTGCGAAATCGGACTTGAGTTTTTCTATCAGTGTGTCGGACTCCCCGCTTACCACTTTCCGGCAGAACATCTTTCCAGACTGCTGCAATACCGGCAGGTCCTCGAGTGTCATCACGCGGATGGATGCGCCGTAGTCTATGTAGTGCAAGGGGGTGAGACGGGTAAGTCCGGGGTATTCTCCCTCTAAAAGAAGCCCTTTTGAGGCAAAAGGGGAGTTGAATACGATGGTCTGTATGCACAGTTCGCTGGGTACAAAGCTGGTTCTGAAATACTTCACCAGCTTCTCCTCCGTGCACAACTTTTCATATACATATCGTGCGCAGGGCAACGTGATGGCCCAATAGTCGGAACCGAAATAGACATCTGCCTGCTTGCCTTCCAAGGGTGCAAAAGGGGCTTTCCGGATGGGGAGTATCTGTGCCAGCTTGCGCGATGCTACGATGAGTTTGTTCTTCCACCATATACTCTTCCAAGGCAGGTCACGGAAAGGGTGGTAATGGGTTATCTTGTGCAACTGCTGTTTCACGGTGCAGCGTGTCAGGTTGAAACCGCCGATGAATTCAGTGTCTTGATGCTCCTCGAAATAGTGGTGGATGGCGTTGTTGTTCCATAACGGATAGTCTTGCCCGCTCAGGCATACTACGCGGGTATAGGGGATACCACTATGCAATACGGCGGCAAGCAATTCTTTCTGATATTCCACTTGTTCCCATCCTCCCCAGCTTATCCGGTGGCGGGGCACGAAAGTGACCTTGTCTCCCAAGGCTTCTTCAAAAGGGTGTATATCGGCATTGAGGTCGATGTGCACGTAGAAGTCTGCCCGGTCATCCAGTGCGGCAACCAGGCGTGCCAAGTGTGGGGCATCCTTGTAGGCGGATATGATGTAGGCTATGCGGCTCATGCTCTTTTTTTCTTTAAGAGGAATTCAATGCTTTCCCGGAAGATGGTAGATTGTAGTTTCCACAAAACCAGTGCATAAAGCCCAGCTACCATAATGATTTTGGCTGCCATATTTAAGTATAGGTTTTCTATGGGCTGAGTAGCATAGTGAGTTGACACTACGAGTACAATGGATAGGGAGAGATAAGGAGAGATGTCTTTCAGCATATCGCGCAGTCTTAATCCTATCTCCCTCTTGACAAAACGGAACCATACAAACAGCCAGCCGATATTGATAATGACGAAAATACGCAGCATCCATTCCAACCCGTATGGGTATATGGCGCATACAGCTGCTATTTGCAGCAGGCTCAAGCTGATGGTGCTCCACATATAGATAGAAGAATGTCCCCGGCTGATGAGCAGGTTGGAGAACAGATTGATGACGGGAATAAATGCTCCCCAAATACATAACAGTTGCAAGATATCGGCACTGGGCAGCCACTTCTCCGTGATAGTGATTATAATCAGTTCTTTCGATACCAAGCTCAATCCCAGCATGGCGGGGAAAGAGATAAAGGCGGTGAAGCGCAGCAGCTTTCTGAATACGGCAAGTTGCCGTGCCTTGTCGTCGGCAACCCGGGTAAAGACGGGTTGTGCAATGCCGTTTATCATGCCCGTAATCGTGGTATGTCCCATGCCGTTCCACTTGTTTGCCTGCGTAAAGTTACCCACTTCCCGTTCCGAATAGAACTTACCCAACAAGACGGAAAACAAATTGTTATTGATTATGGTGAAGATATTCGTAATGATTATCTTACTGCTGAACCCTATCATCTCCTTGATGGGGGTAAAGTCAAACCGGAAACAAGGCCTCCAACGCGAGAAGTAGAAATTGAGAACCGTCATCACGGTGACGAATGAGATACTTTGCAATGCAATACCCCAATAGGCGAATCCGTTTGCCGCCAATGTGATGCCCACAATGCCGGAGACTATCAGACTTGAAATAGAAATGACGGTAGTGTCCTTGATTCTGAGGTTCTTGAATAGATATGCCCTCGGTGCAATGCTCATGCTGGAAATGACGAATCCCAAGAAGGAGAGACGGGACAGCGGTATCAGCTCGGGCGTATCGTAGAAGTCGGCAATCAGCGGTGCGGCAAAGAAGAGTAATATATATATAGTAGTGCTGCACATCAGGCTGAACCAGAACACGGCATTGTAGTCCTTATGCGAAGCCTCCTTCCGGTTGGTCAGTGCAGAGATGAAACCACCTTCCTGCAAGGCGGCGGCAATGGCGGAGAAGATGGTAAGCATCCCTACCATACCATAATCCGAAGCATCCAGCAATCGGGCAAGGACTATTCCGAAACCTAGATTCAACAACTGCTGTATACCGTTGCTGAATCCTCCCCAGAAGAGGCCTTTGGCTGTTTTTTCTTTGAGTGATGTATCGGACATAGTTTATTTTCTTGATTGAATGCAGAAGTATAGGGCGTTTTGAACGCAGAGACACAAAAACACAGAGTTTTCCTTTTCCCTTTTTTCTTTCTCTGTGTCTTCGTGTCTCTGTGTTATCATTTACAAGTACAAGCCTATTTCACCTCGCTGCCCGGCTTCACCTCCTTCAGCAGTGAGGTCACCGCCAGCGAACCGTCGTAGTTCTCGGCAGAGAGAATCATTCCCTCACTTACCAGCCCGTTCTTGAATTGGCGTGGAGCGAGGTTGGCAATGAACAGCACCTGCTTGCCTACCAGTTCTTCCGGTTTGTAGTGCTGGGCAATGCCGCTGACGATGGTGCGGTTTTCCAGTCCGTCGGCAATCTTGAACTTCAGAAGCTTCTTCATCTTGGGCACAGCTTCGCATTCAAGCACTGTACCTACGCGGATATCCAGCTTCTCGAACTCTTCGAAAGCGATGGTCGGCTTGATGGGGTTTGCTTTGTAGGTGGCGGCTTCGTTTGCCTTCTTGGTGGCAAGCAGCTTGTCCACTTGTGCCTGGATGACGTCGTCCTCTATCTTTTCGAACAGCAGTTCGGGGGTGCCCAGCTGATGTCCGGCAGGCAGCAGGTCGGTGTGTCCCAGTTCTGCCCAGTCGAAGCTGTCCATGTTCAGCATCTTGCGAAGTTTTTCGCTGCTGAAAGGCAGGAACGGTTCGAAGGCAATGGCAAGGTTGGCAACCAGCTGCAAGGAGATGTGGAGAATGGTGGCTACGCGTTCCATATCCGTCTTGGCAAGCTTCCACGGCTCTGTGTCGGCCAGGTATTTGTTTCCGATGCGGGCAAGGTTCATCGCTTCCTTCTGCGCGTCGCGGAACTTGAATACGTCCAGCAACTTCTCTACCTCTGCCTTGACGTCGGCAAACTCTTTTAGCGTCTCGCGGTCGTATTCGTTCAGTTCGCCTGCGGCAGGCACTACGCTGTCGAAGTACTTCTTGGTGAGTTGCAGGGCGCGGTTCACGAAGTTTCCGTATACGGCAACCAGTTCGTTGTTATTGCGTGCCTGGAAGTCCTTCCAGGTGAAGTCGTTGTCTTTTGTTTCCGGTGCGTTGGCTGTCAGCACGTAGCGCAATACATCCTGCTTGCCGGGGAAGTCAGCGAGATACTCGTGCAGCCATACAGCCCAGTTGCGTGAAGTGGAAATCTTGTCGCCCTCCAGGTTCAGGAACTCGTTGCTCGGCACGTTGTCCGGCAGGATGTAGCTACCCTCTGCCTTCAGCATGGCGGGGAACACGATGCAGTGGAACACGATGTTGTCTTTTCCGATGAAGTGCACCAGACGTGTTTCGGGGTCTTTCCACCATTTCTCCCACGTGTCGGGCAGCAGCTCCTTGGTGTTGCTGATGTAGCCGATGGGGGCATCGAACCATACATAGAGCACCTTGCCCTCGGCGCCTTCCACGGGAACGGGGATGCCCCAATCCAGGTCGCGGCTCACGGCACGCGGCTGCAAGCCCATGTCGAGCCAGCTCTTGCACTGGCCGTAAACGTTGGGACGCCACTCTTTGTGGTCTTCCAGAATCCATTGGCGCAACCACTCCTCGTGCTTGTCCAGCGGCAGATACCAGTGCTTCGTCTCGCGCATCACGGGCTGGCTGCCGCTGATGGCGCTTTTCGGATTAATCAGGTCTGTAGGGCTGAGGCTGGTGCCGCACTTCTCGCATTGGTCGCCGTAGGCACCTTCGGCATGGCAGTGGGGGCACTCGCCGGTGATGTAACGGTCGGCAAGGAACGTCTTGGCTTCTTCGTCGTAATACTGCATGCTGGTCTTTTCGATGAATTCTCCCTTATCGTACAGCTTGCGGAAGAAGTCGGAAGCCGTGTCGTGATGCGTCTTTGAAGTAGTACGGCTGTACACGTCGAAGGAAACGCCGAACTCTTCGAAAGACTTCTTTATAAGCGTATGATAGCGGTCCACCACGTCTTGCGGGGTAATGCCTTCCTTCTTGGCGCGGATGGTGATGGGCACTCCGTGTTCGTCGGAGCCTCCGATGAAGATTACATCTTCCTTTTTCAGTCGCAGGTAGCGGACATAAATATCGGCAGGGACATAAACGCCTGCCAGGTGTCCGATATGAACCGGTCCGTTTGCATACGGCAGTGCCGATGTCACGGTGGTACGTTTGAATTTCTTTTCCATTGTGTTAGTATGTATCTCTTTTGTTATGAACGCTTTTAGATGTGCAAAGATAGCTGTTTTCTGCAAAATATGAATATTCTTCCGGATTCTTTCCAGATTTGGACCTCAGCCCCGATTCAAAAACGCGGTTTCGGCGAGTTTATGTATTGCAGATTCTCTTTTGCCTCCTCCGAACCAAGCTTTGCGGCATCCTCAAAATATTGGTAGCCGAGTTCTATATCCTCTTCTGTGCCACGCCCGAAAGCGTAAGCCACACCTAGTGCGTTGAGCACCATAGCATTTATCGGTTCCCACAAGTCGTCGATTCCTTCTTCGGCTTCCTGGAGGTATTCCAATGCCACCTCATCGTCCTGCGCCACACCGAGCCCTTCCTGATAGCAGATGCCAAGGTAGGCAGCAGTCTTCACCCGGTTGTTGTCGCTGCTTTTGGGATTGTCATAAGCCTTCTCAAGCCATTCGGCAGCCTTGGCGTAGTCTTGCTCCACAATGCCCTCACCATTGAAATAGTAATATCCTATCTGCCACTGGCCTGCGGGGTGACCGGCAATGGCAGCAAGTTCATAGAACTGGTAAGCGGTATGAATATCCTCTTCCACAGCTTCGCCATTCTCGTAGCAGTATCCGGCATTGTATGCGCCCTGCGGGTCACCTTTCTGCGCGGCTTGGACGTATCGAATCAAACTGTTATACGGGTCATTCTTTTCAAACTTGAGGTAGTAACCGTAGTTGTTGCAAATCACAGGAGAGATATCTGCAAGCATCCGGTAGTAAGCCTCGAATACATCCTTTTTGATACTGCATAGCCCCGACTCGTAGATGTTGCAATAGTTGCCCCAACCGGCACAGATGCGCCCGTTGAAACTGCGCTCGTACCATTCTTTGGCTATCGGATAGGCCCAGGCATTGTATTTATTTTCGGTTTTGAATTGCTTGGCAAGCTCCGGCTCGACAAGCAGATAGTCGCCCCAGTAATAGACGTTCCCTATCATATAGCAACAAAACGCATTGCCACGCTCCGCTTGTTCGAGAATTTCCTCAAATGCTTCCTTGAACGAGGCAAAGGGCATTCCGCGCTCTACGGAGGGGGTGAGGTTGCCGCTTCGTACAGCACAAAGCACACCTGTGGCACTCCCCATCAGTGCGCTTTTCTGCATCAGTTTCGAAGCATTGTCATCGTCGGTGGCGAAACCGGCTCCGCTCCATACGTATTCCTCGCCCATAAAGCATCGGGCTATGAAACACAATGCGTCGGCATCGCCTTTTTGGGCTGCTTGCATAAGCATTGCATAGCCGCGACGTATCTCTTCCTTGTCGAAACTCGTCCAAATCATATCCACTGCCTTCACTACAGGCAGGCTGTATTTACCGTTCATTGTTGTCTGATTTATCTTCTTCGTTTAAAAATTTAAAAGCCAGCTGTTGAAAAGCGTCTTTCACATCAAAGCTTTCCCACTCGGGAGCCGGGTCGGGATATTTGTGTTCGGCAGCAAAATCCCACAACCAACGGCGCAAGCGGGTGAGGTCGGACACTATGGCATGATAGCCTATCGGTGTCGGTTCTGTCCACTTTACCCATTCCACTTTGTATTCAGGTGCTTCCCCGTCCTTGTTGTGCCGGTGAATGTTGATGTAACCGCCATTCTCGCCGGTGAAATCATAAAGCAACCACCTGGACTTACCTTCTATGATATTTTCAAGGGCAGCCACAACGTCGGCACAACCGAAATGGCGGAAATCCTCACCATCGACAGAAAGGTTCGATTCAGTATGCTGTGTCGGAGCTTTTCTTTTTTCGCACACCCAGCCAGACATATCGGGTAATTGGGCGGTCTGAAAAAAATTGCACATAATATCGGTAGCCTCATCGCATGAAACACTGCTCTTGACCATTCGGAATATGATTCCTTTTACTTCGAAAAAAGCCGCAAAACTTAAGTCGCTATAGAAGCACAAAGCGAAACATTCGGTCTCACGAACAAGTATCACCGGTCGGCACTTCATAAGATAAACATACTCGTTGGAGTCAACGTTATACACTGCCTCCATAATCTTGGCATCGGTCACATTGCTTGTGCGTTCCTCGCCATTCTCGGTAACGAGCACATACTGCGGCTTCTTGGCAAGTTTGCCGGATAATCTTCCTCGGGGGGATTTCGGATTAAACATATTTGGTTCTTTCAGTTGTTCGTCATTATATCTGTTTCTTGCACCACTTCTCTAAGATGGCTTTGAAATCATCTGTCATTAAGGAAAAGTCGTAGTTTACCTTTTTGCCTAGACGGCTTGCAATCTGTTGCACAGCATGGATGAAGTACGTGCAAAGTAATTGTTTCTGCTTTTGCCGGGGCAGTTCGCTGAATGCTTTCTCGAAGACGATTCCGGCGCGGATTGTTCCGGTGCCGGGCTTGAACGGGCCATAGGAGAAACGGTTCCGGAGATAATATCCGTTGTCTTCAATCTCTTTTTCCGTGAACATGTTGAGCAGTGCAGGATAGAAGTCTTTCTGCTTCAGTTTCAGGGCTTCATCGGCAATGATGTAATTGGTTTTGCAATGGTAATGGTCGTAGAAGCTGAAAGAGCAGTTGAGGATAATCTCGTTGACGGCATCACCGTATAGTTCCGGACGCATACGGTGGTTCAGCTCCGGCTTGAGTTCCTTCTCCAGACTCTCTATCACCGGTTTTGAGTTTTCGTAGCAGTTTGAAATTCCGCGCGTGAGGCATATCGGATTTTTGGGTATCCAGTTGCGTTGGCTGCATAATCTCCGGTCTTGTATTTCTCCTATGGGTCCGTCGGTAAGTACATTGTCCGTCCTTATGGCTGGAAGCTCGGGGCTTTCGTGGAAGAAAGAACGTTCGAAGTCGATGGCCATCCCTTCCTTTCTTTTCGACCACACGGCATCCCGAAAACGAAGCTCTCCATACCGGTTAATGAAGAAAGTATAGGGATTGCCGTTGCAATAAAGGCCTTTTATTGCTTCGACAGATTCGTGAGTGCCCCATCCGATGATGGCCAGACATTCGCAGAGCCTTACCGCCGCATTCCATTCCGCCGTATTCTTGTATCGGGTGTGCCGGAGGAACTCGGTGAATAATCCAGTCCGGAGCTTCTCCACGTCGGGCCACTCTGATAGATGTTCCCGAAGTTGCTGCAAGTCATCTATTTCATAAATCTGTCGAATCATTTTTCTACGTGTTTCCCTATTTGTCATTTAGCATTCGTTTATCCAAGGAAACTTTTCTCTGTGGGGTCAGAAGGTGAGGAGCAGTCCTTTCTTTTGCCGGAGAGCCTCTTCATAGAGGTTACAAAGGTCGTCGTAGGCTTCCATCCATTCCTCCGGTTCGGCTTCGTACAGCAGATCTTCGGGTTCGGCATTTTCCGCTTCGTCTCTGTTCTCCTTCAATGTTTCCAGAATCTCCTCCACTTCGTCGCAATCTATAATGCCCAGACCTTCCATGCCGGGGTCTACGATAACGTCATCAATCTCCACTGTCCAGCCTGTGACGGGAAGTTCACCCTCTTCGAACACATCGAGTTCTTTAATCACTTCATTCACGGCATCCCACATTTCGCCCAGGCCACGGTCATCCTCCGCATCATAGCAGGCCGTGAGCAGGATGTCGAAATAGACCTGAAGTGTAAGTTCGCCGAACTCCTCTTCCCAGTCCTCGTCCAGCGCATCGCCGGTGTAAGGTGATTGCAACTCGTCGAGGTGATTGCAAATATACTGATGTGCCACCTCGGTGTTCTTGATGCTGTCTTTCATGACCGGTTCTATCTCAGCGTGGAATTTCTCTGTGTCGAACACAAACGCCTTATGTTCCATACTCATAATACTTTATTTTTATATCGATTCAGATATTTTATGTGCATTGTCGGTTACCTGAAGGCATTATTCATAACTATTGATTGTCGAAAAGAGTGCAGAAGCCCTGCTTGTTGAACTGATAGTACATTTCAATACGTTCCGGCGTGTCGTTTTCGAGCAACAAAAGCAGCTCTCTTGCAAATTCAAGCGTTGCAGAGCCGTTTGCTGTCACGATATTCTTGTCGCTGACAGCTTGGGCATGGATATATCCGTCAGGATAGGTGTAATTGTCGCCACCCCAAAGTTTCAGTTGTTCCGGGCCGTTGCCGGTATGTCGGGCGGCATTGAGGAATCCGTGTTTTGCCAAGAACGAGGCCCCGTTGCAGATGGCGCCTACAATCTTGCCTTTCCCGATGGCTTGCCGCACAATCGGCACAACTTGTTCGGCAACGGGTGTGCTCCATCCGAAACCGCCGATCAGTACCAATGCCGCATAGTCGTCGGGCATCGTTTCAAACGAATAATCGGGCAGGGTGCGGAAGCCGCCTATGGATTTGACCGGCTCCAGTGTCGGAGCTACAGTTTTATTGACATACTTCGGATTTTCTTTCAGGGCAAATTCATCGGAGGCGATGGCTTGTGAAAGATACACAGCTTCGTGTGCGGCATAGTCCGGCAATAGGACATACATGATTTCGTTGCTCATATACTTATGATGTGATTAAAACTACTTTAATTTGATTGCAAAATTAATAAAAAGCTCCGAGAATTGCTTGTCTCATGATGACTCTCTCTGTCTATTTCCTGAGAAAATCGGCTTTACATTTTCATTCCCGTGTTTTCCCTTTGCGGGTGCATGGGGGCCTTTTTGTTTTTTTTGAATTAAAGCGCGCGATAATCAGCGTGTTGCATTTACCGGCTGTTTGCCTTCGGAGGTAAATTGTTTACCATAGGATGTAACGGCCTTTACCCTGTATTGTAACGGTCGTTACCTTATAGTGTAACGCCTTTTACCTCGTAGTGTAAACGAAGCTGCCGTTTGGGGTGACCGGAGTTATCATGTGAAGTCGTACTCTTCTACATAAGCATCGAAGTACTCCGTCCGTTGGAGTCCTAAGTTACGGGCAATTGCAATGACTTGCTGCTGTTCTTCAGGCGAGAGCAGGGTTTCCCCTTTCCGCTTCTGATAATATCTTCGTATGCCCCATAAGCCGATGAGCCGGTAGCGGAACGCGGCGGACTGGCCGACAGAGATGGCTTCCGCCGTGTGGATAAAGCCTTTGGCATAGCGCACTTTCTTGTTCGGGCAATAATATCTGCATTTTCCCGCTGTAGTCTCCATTGCTTTCGGATTCAGTACATATAGGAAGATGGTGTTTGAGGGAGCATGTGTATATGCAATCCGGCGCAGGCAGGTGTCGGCATGGGGGCATGTGTCAGTGGCGCATAAGCCGAAGTTATGGGGGACTTTGGAATAATCGAAGGTTTCTTCTTTCATTATCTTTCTGTTTTAAAGTCCTGCAAAGGTACAATTAGTTTGAAGAAACTTTGCCTGATATTTGTTTTATCTCGAAAACCTCCTTCACCATCGGCCGGCAAGAGGGAAGGAAGTTTCACCGGGAATGCCGATGAACAACGTGTTTCAGAAGAAGATGAAGGATGTGGAGGATTGTTGTGACTCTGAATTTGACAAGTTGTCAATCTGTTCTGTTCATGGTAGGGAGCCGGCAGGAGTCAAAGTTCGATGGTATGGTTGTGCACCACCGATGACTCCTGCCGACTCCCGGTAACTCCTACTGTGAATCAGAGGGAGGCTGTAGCTATTTCTTGAATGCGGCAGGCATCCGGAGCACGTCGTTCACCTTGCGGACGGAAGGAGAGACATCGGCAGTGACACTGCCTCGCAAGTCGCGTGACGATGCAGCCACCACAAACTTGTATTTGCCGCCGTCTGTGACCCATGCATTCTGTTCTTCGTCGAATGAGGCTAAGTCATCCGTATGAACGGTAAGTGTGACGACTTGGCTTTCGCCGGGTTTCAGCAGGCGGGTCTTGCCGAATGCCTTGAGCTCGTGGACAGGCTTGTCCAGCTTGCCGGCAGGTGCTTCCACATAAAGCTGCACTGCTTCTTTGCCGGCTTTCCCGCCCGTGTTCTTTACGGACACCCGGATAGTCACTTCCCCTTGGCTGTTCTCTACCGAAGGTTTTCCATATTCGAAGGTCGTATAGCTCAGACCATAGCCGAACGGGTAACTTACCTGCAGTTTTTGCGTGTCGAACCATCGGTAGCCCACATAAATGCCTTCATCGTAAAGCGTATAATCCACGTTTTTCACTTTGTGCGTCAATCCGGTCTTTACGGACCACCGGCGGTCAATCTTCTGGTCTATCGGGAAGTTCAGCGAACTGCAATGGTCGCTCAGCGTAACCGGAAAAGTCATAGGAAGCTTGCCGGATGGATTGGCATGCCCGGTCAGTATATCGGCTACGGAGTTTCCTCCCTCTTGTCCGGCCTGCCAGGAGAGCAGGATGGCATCGGGCATATCCTTCCAACTGTCGGTTTCGATGACACCGCCCACGTTGAGCACCACTACTACCTTCTTGTTGGCCGCATGGAAGATACGGGTTACATTCTTCACCAATTCACGTTCCGTCTCCGACAAGAAGAAGTCGGAAGAGCCCCGGTCGACATACTCACCCGAGATGCGGCCCAGCGTGATGATGGCCATGTCGTTGCTTCTTGCGGCATACTTGATGATGGCAGTGTCCATCGGCATTTCACCGATACGTTTCTGCTCTCCTTGCTCTTGTGGCTTGTTGTGGGCCTGATAGAGAGCTTTGATGTTCTCATCCACGGTGATGTTCTGGTTTTTCAGTCCGTCCAGCAGCGATACTACGTAGGGACGGTTGATATCACCGGAGCCGGTACCTCCCGAGAAGAAGTTGTAGGAAACCACACCGAACAAGGCAATGTTTTTGTCTTGCGAAGACAAGGGCAGTGCCCGGTTGTCGTTCTTCAGCAATACCATGCCTTCGGTTGCCGATTGCCGGGTAACGGAGGCATGGGCCTTCATGTCGGGATTGTTGCTGTATTTGTATCCTTTGAAACGGGGAGTCTTGACTACCAGCTCGAGGATGCGGCGCACGTTGCGGTCCACTACGGCTTCGTCGAGTGTACCGTTTTTCACCCCTTCAATGATGTGGGCGGCTTGTTCCTTGGTGCCCGGTTCCAGCATGTCGTTGCCTGCAATCATTTGGGCGGCTCCGTCGGCTCCTCCCCACCAGTCGGTCATTACGGTGCCTTTATATCCCCATTCTTCACGCAGGATGGTGGTGAGCAGTTCCGGGCTTTCGGAGGTGTATACATCGTTGATGCGGTTGTACGAGCTCATGATGGTCCAGGGCTGGCTCTCTTTCACTACTATCTCGAAAGCTTTCAGGTAGATTTCACGTAAGGCGCGCGGAGAGACAATCGCGCTGTTGTTCATGCGGTTGGTCTCTTGGTTGTTGACGGCGAAATGCTTTACGGAAGTTCCTATGTCATTGCTCTGTACGCCGTCTACATAGGCCACGGCCATCTTGCCGGTCAGCAACGGGTCTTCACTGAAGTACTCGAAATTGCGGCCGCACAGCGGATGGCGGTGAATGTTGATGGCCGGAGCCAGCAATACGTCGACACCATATTCCTTGGCTTCGTTGCCGATGACTTGTCCCACATTCCTTACCAAATCCACATCCCATGTAGAGGCCAGTAGCGTTTCAATGGGGAAATGGGTGCAGAAGTAATTCTCTTCTCCTTCCACCGGCAAGATTCCGCATCCGGCAGGACCGTCTGAAAGAACCACACAAGGGATGCCCACGCGAGGAACCGGGTTGATGCGTCCCGCCGCACCGGGAATAACCTTCCAGGACTCTTTGATGTGAGGGGCTGCGTCAGGGTCTTGATGGTACATGCGGGATCCCACTATCAAATCGACTTTCTCTTCCAGAGTCATGGTCTTGATGATTGCGTCGATATTGTTTGCTCTTAGTTTCGGATTCCTGGCATCCACATGGGTGGAAGCAGCGAGGATAGCGGCAGTAGTTGCCAATCCTGTCAGTATTGTCTTTATTTTCATTGCAAGTGCCTGTTTAAGTATGATTTAAATTATTGGTTGTGCATCAGCGGCAGTGGAACCATTCGCCCCATCCCATGACTGTGTAGTCTTTGCTGATTTTCTCCATCTTCTCGAAAGTGAGCCAGAAAGCCTCGCGATGGTCAATCGTGTGCCCCATTTCGTTTTCATGTCCGGTAACTACCAGTTTGGGATTGAAGCCGTTCACTAAGTCGTTCATCCGGTGAGTCCAGCAGTTCACAACCAGTGCGTCCGGTCGGGGAATGTGTTGTTTGATGTTGACAATCCATTCCATGTCCTCTTTGTTGTATTGGTCGCCCACATGGGCAATGGTCTTTTTCTCGGCAGTGGTAACTACGTAGATGTTATTCATCAGGTTGTCTTGGTTGCCGGGGAATATCTTTACGCAGATGTGTCTGTTGTCGCTTAGCTCTATTTTCTTGTCAATCATTTCATGGGAACGTTCATGCAAGATTTCCTTTTTGTCCGGCAATATGTTTGTCGGCGCTACCACCGGCTTGCCGGCCTTCAGGAACATGTCCACAACAACCGGGTCTACATGGTCGCCGTGGTTATGGGTGAGGAACAGAATGTCGCATCGGTCTACAATCTGTTGTACCAAGGCATCGGGTAGCAGAGTTTTTCCTTGGCACCATCCTCTGGCAAGGTCGAAGGCCAAGGTGACCGAGGCAGTGCGGGCTACGATTCCCTCATTGTATATCTTGTACACCTTCATTCCTTTCTTCACCGGACTGGAAAGGTCGGTTATGACTTTATCCATCCGTGAAGCGATGAAGTTGCCAAGGGGTTCTCCATTGTCATATTTGGTCTCATGAAGCATGGCGTCCAAGTTAT
Organism: Bacteroides sp. L10-4; assembly: GCF_013373675.1. Lineage (NCBI taxonomy): Bacteria > Pseudomonadati > Bacteroidota > Bacteroidia > Bacteroidales > Bacteroidaceae > Bacteroides > Bacteroides sp. L10-4. The sequence continues at coordinate 9,978 of NZ_JABXJH010000027.1, read as the reverse complement.
AGAGAGCCAGTTTCCGGTTCATTGGGGCACCTGTCACCGGAGGATTCTCAGTCAAGGCCTGGTCTATCAGGTCAAACATCTTGAAAGCTTGTCTGTTCAGGTATTTCTCGGAATTCCCCCAAAAGGCGCTTCTTTCTATCCCATCCTTTTTTTGGGCATAGGTGCTTTGGGGTGTCAGTAAGAGGATACATAGTCCTCCTATAAATAAGTGAAGTATAAAATTCTTTTTCATGATGTAAATGGATTGTTGAAGATTGTTTTATGGTGCGACAGGCTCTGTGAGAACGAGGAACCGTCCGATTCCTATGGACATTTCTGTTTGCGACTTGTTGAGGCAGCGGATGTATCGGGTCTGTGGCTCGTGGATGCGGAGGGTATCCAGGCGGTCTTTTCCGGTTTGCCGTAGTGGAAACCATACTTTTCCGTCGATAGACCCTTGGAACTGGCGTCCTTTGGATTTGCTTTTACGCAAATCGTAGACCAGTGCGACTGGTTGCTTGCTCTCTTCGATACGGAAACCGAAGTATTCTCCGGGAGCTATTGTCACCAATGGGAAATGGGGCGTTAATCCTACCATATCATCCTCGCAGAAACAAGACAGTTCGTCGAAAGCTTGCGAACCTGCCAGTACTTCCGCTTTCTCTTTCGGTTTTTCGTCGGTGAGCAGGGTGTTTTCCACATGTTGCACGATGTTGCGGATGAAAGGTAACAATACTTGGGAGCCGCTTCGGATGCCATCCTGCTCTCCACGGCGGTAAGGGCGGCTGAAAACAGCTGTCGTTTCCAGAGCTTCCCGGGTTTTACGGTAGGCTTCGCGGCAGTTTTCCGTATCTTTCTTTTGGGCAAGTTCCAGCATTTTCATGGCTTCCACACCGGCTTCTCCCACATTGGCCGTTTGCGTCAGCCAAGGGCCGATTTCTTTTATCAGCTGCTCGTTTGCAGAACTGCTTCTGATAGTTTCAGGAGCTTTTCTTATCTGAGCAAACATGTTTATGATTTCGGCGGCTTCTTTCTCCAGATATGTTCCGGCAGCTAAGGATTGCCAGAACCGGGTGAGTAACTTGTCGGAATTGAAAGACTCTTTTCTGAAGAACATCCATGTGTTGGGACCGATGTCTGCGTTATGTTCGCAGAAGAGCCGGAATGCATCGGGAGCTTCCGGAACAAGTGCCTCACATGCTTTGTACCAGGCTTCCTCCGGATTGAATCCATTCATGTTCCAAGTGAACTGGGATATGCTCCAAAGCGCTACTTTGCTTGCTTCTGCAAATTCCATCGGATTGGAGACGAAGGCGTGCATGTCTGTGGTCGTATTCTTCTCCAGACCATGCACCGGCCCCATCAGCAGATGAGCCAGGCAGTAGTCATTTACCGGGAAATTCCACCAGACGTAGCAGGGACGTCCGATTCGTCTGTTGACCCACTGGAGTCCTTCGCATGTGATGTCGCTCACGACCTTGTCACCGGTCCACATGATATGGATGAAAGGGTCGAGTAGTTTACCCAGAATATCCAGGTAATCGGTTTTTGCCCAGTCCTTGTTGTATTCGGTCGGACATAGGATGAGCTGTTGGATGTCTCCTTTCTTGTCTACGAACTCCTTCTTGAGGTGGTTCATGAAGGCGGCTTGCTTGTATGCATCCGTTCCCTCTCCTTCGATGTCATCGAAGAAGACGGCAAATGCCCTTACTCCAAGGCCGTACATGCTCTCCAGCTTTTGTATGGCGGCCTGCCGGTCTGCGTCGTTCCAGCGGATATCCATTCCGGGATGTAGTGCCCAGACAAAGTCCACTTTATTTTTCCGGGCTTCTATTACCAGCCTGCGGATGTTGTCCGCTTGTTCTTCCGGATAGGGTATACGCCATGAGGGGGAGCGATGGTAGGGGTCGTCTTTGGGGCCGAATATGTAGGTATTCATTTTCATGCGGCCATAGAATCTCAGTTGTTCTACCCTGTTCTCAAAGGACCAGGGAGTACCGTAAAAGCCCTCCACCACTCCTCTGAAGGCTATGTCGGGATAGTCCCGTATCAGGCAGACCGGAAGTTTCTTTCCTTCCAGGATTAGTTGCCGAAAGGTTTGGACAGCATAGAAAAGGGAACGGTCGTCATAGATTCCGATATGGATGCCGTTACTGTTGACTGTTAGGGTATAAGCGCCCGAACGTTGCATTTCATCGGTTGCTTTATCCAGTTTTCCGATAGTGATTGCTTGTTGGGCTTGTTCTGCTATGGGTACGGATTGCTTCAACAAGTTCATTGCATCCGTGTCAGGTGTTTCCGTGCTCTCTATCCGGTATCCTTCTTCCGGTATCTTTATCCACTTGTCAGATACGTCCATTTCCTGGGGAGTCGGGTAGACATTCACCTCTTTGGGGGGATTTCCTTGGTCACATCCTCCGAGAATCAGCGCCATGGGGAAAACACACGATATACATAATCTTATGGTTCTATTCATATTCTGTTGATTAAAGGCGGTGGGAAAAGCATCTATATTACTGGCAGGAATCGTCTGCTTTCATATCGTTTCTTATAGAAGAAAGCAGGAACAGGCTTGGCTTTTTCATACAAGCCTGTTCTCCTGAAGATATATGTTTACGCCAAGGTTACCAATCCTCGTTCTGGGTCAGGTTAGGATTGCGTTCCATCTCTACAAACGGTATGGGCCAGATTTCGTGTCGTGGCTGGTATACGCGTTCGTACATCAAGTCACCAAGGATGTCGGTAGCATTCTTAACCGTAGATTCGAGCAGCCCCCAACGGCGGAGATCCCAGTAGCGTTGGCCTTCACCTGCCAGTTCGCGGGCTCGTTCGTCGCGGATGCGTTGGGTTGTTTCGTCTTTACTGCCAACGGCCATCCAAGCCGGACCGGAGTTCAGTTCCGGCATGCGGACACGGGCACGAATCTTGTTGACTTCGGCAATCGCCTTATCAGTTTCACCCAGTTCGTTGTAGGCTTCGGCAAGCATCAGGATGACGTCGCCCAAGCGAATCAACGGGAATTCGTAGGGAGTACGGTTGTATTCTCCCCAATAACCGTCCATGTTGCCTTCGGGAATCCATTTGCGCCAGAAGTATGAATTCCAGCCTTCCGAGTTGCGGATAAAGGACTGCGCTTCCATAGGTGCGCCGCCTTTGGTAGGATCTACGATAACGAATTGTTTATCTCTCGGATTAGAACCGGCATCGGTACCTAGGTAATGAGAGAATGGAGTAATCACGTTCCAGCACAAGCGCGGGTCGCGGTCATTATAGGCGGCGGTTACTTTTTCTACGTCGCAGTCCAGCGTACTGATGATTTCCGTACTGGCATCGTTGATGGCAACCGCCAGACATTTGCGGCGGAACTGTGAAGTTCCGTTGTTGAATCCGGGGAACACCTCGTCCCAGTCGAACTTCTGTCCGTTGGGTTTCTCATACAAATCGACCAATTTGGTAGAAGGCACGATGCAGTTGCTGGCAATGAGTCGCATAGTGGCTTTGTTGCCAAAATAGCCAACGATATTCAAGGCATAGCCTGCGACATTACCGTCAATGGATTGGATGGCGAAAATCATCTCTTTGCTTCGTGCGCCGTTATAGAGCCGGAATAGGTTTTCGTAGTTGGGGTGCAACTCGTAGCCGTAATCGTTGGTCTTGTTGTACACGATTTCTTCAAAATCGGAAACGGCTTTTGTCCATTCTTTGTTGAAGAGGTAGACTTTGCCACGAAGTGCATACGCCGCTCCCTTGGTGGCACGGCCGTAATCTCCAGTTTCCCAGCTGATCGGCAGCTTGGCGATGGCGTCGGTCAGGTCGTCGATGATATGTTTGCGGATGTCTTCGGCGGAACTCCGCGGACTGGTCACCGTGGCGAATTCTTCTTCGATAATGCAGGTTTCGTCATAATAAGGCACTCCTCCCCAACAGTTGAGCATGCGGAAGTAGGCCATGGCGCGAAGGAACTTGGCTTCACCGATTATCGGGTCGATCTTGGTTTGGTCGATATCCATGGTCGAAACATTACGGATTACGGTGTTTGAACGATGGACCAGTTCGTAAAGATACTGCCAATGATTTTGTACGGCTCCACTGGTAGAAGCGAAAGAGGTTCCTCGCGAAATGTCGGCAAAGGGATTGGTTCCGTCGGCCAAGTCGGTACACATGTCGAAGGCAAACTCCAACCCGAAACACCATGGTTGCATCATAGCCTGGTATAGGCCGACAGCCGCCTGCTTGGCGTGAAGTTCTGTTTTCCAGAAAGTTGTGTTTGACAACTGGTCGGGACGTGTATAGTCCAGACTTTCACAACTGCTTAACAAGAGGGCAAAGCCTAAAAAAGCGGATAGTATATGTTTAACTTTCATCGTATTTTGCTTTAGAATGAAACATTGAGACCTATGGAATATTGACGGACAGCAGGATAACCTACGGTTGCTGCGACTTCAGGATCCAATCCCGGGAAGCTGGTAATGGTAAACAGATTGTCGATGCTGGTGTAGATTTTCAGGTTTTTTACAAAGAATTTTTGTGAGATCTTCTCAGGAACTGTGTAACCCAACTGAATGTTTTTGCAACGGAGGTAGGCCGCATTGTGAATGAAAGCGTCGCTGGCCATATCGTTCTTGTTGTTTGCACTGTTACGCAATATCGGATATTTGGATTTATAAGGATTTTCCTTTGTCCAGGCGTTGTCCGTTATATCTTTGATGAGTGAGTTACCCATGACAGTGGTAAACCGGAAGGCTTGGTTGTTATAATAGACGTCGTAGTCGCCCACGCCTTGAAGAAGCATGCTGAAGTCGAAATTGTTCCATTTCAGGCTGAAGTTGGCACCGTATGTCAGTCTCGGACTGTCACCGTGGCCTATCTCTACGCGGTCGTCAGCATCCAGGTTACCGTCGTTGTTGGTGTCGGCAAACAAGAAGTCACCCAGTTCGGGACGTTGATAGGTAGCGAAATATTTCGGATTCTTCTTTACCAGGTTCTCTACATAATCCAAGTCTGCCTGGTCGCGAACAATGCGGTCTACTTTCAGCACGTAGTATTGGTTGATGGGTTTCCCTTCCTGAATCTTGTGGACTCCGCTGATGGAAGCGACATCGCCTTGGAATTTCGTCACTTTGTTGCTGACGAAGCCCATATTGAAACCTACGGAGTAGGTCACTTTGCTGATTTTGTCGCTCCAGTTGATGTCAAAGTCAAAACCACGGTTGTTTACTTCACCGGCATTCTGGTTGGGAACGGAAGAGGTGCCATGCTCCAAAGGTACGGGAAGTGAAATCAAGATGCCCTTGGTGTCTCTGTTGAACCATTCGAATGAACCGGTCAGCCGGTTGTTCAAGAAACCATAGTCGATGCCGACATTCGTTACATATGTACTTTCCCAAGTCAGTTGGGAATTGGAGAGGGTTGTCTGCGAAAACCCTCCGGTGATGGTGTTGCCCAGTACATAGTTGGTGGTGGCATACAGAGTTTGGTACATATAGTTGTTGGATGCTGCGTTATTACCCAATGAACCGTAGGATGCGCGAAGCTTCAGGGAGTTGAGCCAGTTCTGATAAGGCTCCATGAACTTCTCCTGGGAGATGCGCCAACCGGCCGATACCGAGGGGAAATATCCCCACCGTTTGTTGGGTGCAAAGCGTGAAGAGCCGTCGGCGCGCAGGTTGGCTTCCAACATATACTTGTCGTCCCACACTAGGTTGATGCGGCCGAAATAGGAACGCATGGCCCATTCGTTATAGTTGCCGGTGATGCGTCCCAGTGTGGAAGCTGCATCCAGGGCAGTCAATGATTCGTCGACGAGATCGTATTTCAGGTAATAATCATTGTCGTATTTGTTGTACTCCTGGCTGGCACCGGCCATTACCGAAGCATCGAGCTTGTCAATCTTGAATTCATAGCGGGCCGTCACGTCCGACGAACGGAAATCGTTACGGTAATTATATCTTCTGATATACGTCCGGACATCTCCTGCACGGAGCAGAATGGGACCGTCTTTTGTAAAGCGGAACAAGTCACGGTCGGTCAGATGGTGTTCCATACGGCGGTCCCAAGCATTGTAAGTATAAGAGGCGTCAATCGTCAATCCTTTGACAGGGGTGATACGTCCGTACATCTTTGCTACGGTGCGGCGGGTGATGGTAGGGAATTCTTCTTTATAGAACCACATCCGACGATATGGATTTGCATTGCTGATATTTTCCTCTTCCGGGTTCTGAATGCCTCCATATAGGCCGGTTTCGGGGTCATACAACGTCATGCCCGGTACGGTATTGAATGCTCCGTAACCCCAGATTACGTCTCCGCCGGATGCAGCTGTGCTTGCCGAAGGATTGTTATAGTCCACATATCCGTATGCATTGGTACCTACGGTCAGCCAAGGCTTGATGTTGACATCTACATTGGCGCGCATCTGGTAGCGCTTGTAATTTGTATGATATATCATACCTGGATTGTTGACGTATCCGAAAGAGAGATTGTAACGGGCTGTTTTTGAACCGCCATTCGCCGTAATGTTGTGGGTTTGGACAACAGAAACTTTACGGTATATATGGTCTTGCCAGTCGGTATTGGGATATATGGTAGGGTTCTTGCCTGCGTCGTTGCGCCATTCGTCTATCTTGCCTTGCGAGAAGCGGGCAGCTTGTCCGTTGGCTATCAGACCGGCATTCTGAATTTCCATGAAATCGGCATAGTTTGTCACGAGGTTCAGGCGTTTGGCCACTTTTTCAAACGACACATTGCCGCTATATGTAATTCTTGAAGAGCCTTCCGTACCTTTTTTGGTAGTGATTAAGATGACCCCATTGGCGGCACGCGAACCGTATATGGACGATGATGCGGCATCTTTCAGAATGGAGATGGACTCGATGTCTTGTGGATTGATGTCGCTGATGCTGCCTCCGGTCATACCGTCGATGACAACAAGCGGATCGGAATTGTTCAACGTACCTTGACCGCGGATTCGGATAGTGGGACTTTCCCAGCCGGGTGTGCTTCCTCCCGTGTTGGTGACGGACAAACCGGCGGCCAGACCGGCCAATGCATTGGTTGCGTTGTTCATGGGACGATTCTCCAAAGCATCAGACTTTACAGAAGAGACTGCTCCTGTCATGTTGACTTTCTTTTGGGTTCCATAACCCACGACGACTACCTCGTCCAGCAACTCGTTGTCTTCATTTAAGACGATTGACATATTTTCCTGAGCCCCCACTTCCTGACTCTTGTAGCCAATATAGGCAAACTGTATGATAGAGCCTTTGGCTATGTTGGGCAGCTCAAAGTTACCCTCGATGTCGGTAATGGTTCCTCTTGTTGTGCCTTTGACGATGACGTTTACACCTGCAAGCGGCGTGCCCGTATGATCTTTCACATTACCCCGGACAGTGAGGGTGGTTTGTGCGGTGGCAGGTGCCGACGGTTGGTGCTCATTTTTCGTTTTTATGATGATCTGTCTTCCTTTTATTGTGTAGGAGAGTCCGTTTGCGGAGAAAACTTCTTTTATGATTTCGTCCACAGGTTTGGCCGAGAAGTTTACGCTGACTTTCTTTTCAAGGTTGACGGCCTCTTCATATATAAAGATATAGCTGCTGTGCTTTTCAATATATGAAAATACTTCCTTCAGAGTCTTGTCTTGTAATAGAATCGTCAGCATCTCTTTGTCTGCATGGGAGGAGGCTAGAGCAGATGTGTTCAGGGTGGAAAACTGTACTGAAAAAAGCAATAAACATGCTAATTTTATGTAATAATTCCTATTCCGATTAGTTGCAATATTTTTTTTCATACTTTTGTAGTCAAATTCTTAGAACTATATTAAGGATTATCTTTTGAAGGGTCCGGATTGAAGCGCCAACTGTCATCCGACCCTTTTTGGCTTATTGTTTTCATATTTTCATAGGCAATCTGTTTTTATTCGTTAATACTTGGGAATCTATCTCTTTTAATAAAATCGGTACTTGTTGTCTCCGGTCTTCTCCATCTGCAGGGAGGCGGAAACCTTTATGATGTCAAGCACACTTTCAATGGAATCGCAAAGGTTGAGTTTTCCTGATAGTCTTCGGGAAGCTGCATCTTTATCGTATTGGATGGAGACATCATAATATCGCGCTACCTTGTCCAATACTTCCGCTACCTTTTCCTTCTCCAGCAGCATGATATTATCTTTCCAGCAGGTGTATTTTAAGGTGTTCACTTGCTCCTTTTTCCGCAGGATTCCGTTTTCCAGACAAGCCATTTGCGAGGGCTCCAGCAGCATTTTTGTCTTTTTGTCCGGGTTGATCTCTACCTGTCCTTCTACCAATACCACCGAGATATTGTCTTGTTCATAAGCATTTATGTTGAAAGATGTGCCTAACACCCTGACATCTATGCCTTTGGTCTTTACGATGAAAGGCTTTTTGGCGTTGTGTGCCACTTCCAGGTAGGCTTCTCCTTCTATAGCTATCATCCGCTTGTCGGTAGCGAAAACCGTTGGGTATATGATACGGCTGGCAGAGTTCACGTAAATCTTCGTACCGTCTGACAAGACGAGATGGGTGCGTTTTCCTTTCGGTACGATAACCTGATTGAATTTCTGCTCTTCGGTTTCTGCGGATTCGGGTGCTTGGAGCGATTCATTGTTTACGGTGACACAGCCGGATTCATCGTAATTGATGTTGGAGTTGTTCTCCAATTCTATTTGCCGGTTGTCGGAAAACACCAGCTGTACTTGATTGCCGACCGGAACCGGAGCCGCTAGTTCGGTAAGGAACTGGGATTCTTTGCAACCGGTGTTTTTGTTTATGGAAGTGATACAAATGATGGCTATGGAGGCGGCGACCGAACATCCTGCAAGCAGATACCGGAAAATGGCTTTTACTCTTCTCTTTTTGGGGGAGAAAGAGAAGGGTAGGTTTTGCCGGATGTTATCCCATGAATCTTCTATTTCCTTGTCTGAGATTTGTTCATGCTTTTTTATAAGTGAAATAAAATCCTTCATTTCACTTTCAAACTGTGTTTTTCGTATGTTGTTCTTGACCATTCGTATATTGCTTTTGTAGATATTACAGTTTACAATGGTTTTTGGTACTCATGTTTTTCTGTTTTTTTTCAATAAAAGATGTTTTTGTTGGTACAACCTCCGGAGAAGACTGTCTGTGGTTGTTGATTTGTGGTAAATAGGAGAAGCGTAGGCGGATGTTTTTATTTCCGGACATTCTCCGTAGGGAGGAGCATTTCTCTTAATTTGCTAATTGACCTGAAGAGTAGATTTTTACTGGATTGGTAGTTGATGTTCAATAACTCGGCTATTTCCTCATGGCTTAGCTCTCTTATATAATATAGGTATAGAATTTCCTGTTGTTTGGAAGACAGTGTTTTCAAGGCATGACAGATGAGTCTGTTTCTTGGTGAGTAATCTTCTTCGTCTATGATTTGTTCTGCTTTGATGCTAAATGCACTGTCGGTATAGCTGGTCTGGATGTCGTAGCGTGCTTGTTCCGACCTTAATTTGTTGTACAAGGTGTGGCGGAAGGCTTTCATTAAATAGGCATGTATGGAAATAGGTTGTGATAGGTTGGCATAGTTGGAAATCAGTTTCAAAAAAAAATCTTGCAGGCAGTTTTTTACGATGTCCGCATCTTGGGTATATAGTTTTCCATAATTATATAATATAGGGTAGTACTTTCGATACAAGGCTTCAAAAGCATTACGATCTCCTTTCAGGCAGAGTTCCCATATTATCCTATCTCCTTGGTGATACATTTTGATTTAAGGTGGATAATCGTTTCTAAATAATTGAAAGAGATGTGCAGAACATATCTTTCAATTATTAACTATTAATGAACTATTATAAAACGTTACAAATGTAATCAATATTAATTAATAATATCTTAAGTACATGACAAAAATTTGAAAACATCGAATTTTGGGGTATAAGTCGGACGCATAAGTATGGTCGAAATCTCTTCCAATCCATATTTGACAAGCGACTTTGCCTTTCTTCCATGTTTCAGAATC
>NZ_JABXJH010000026.1:0-57712 GCF_013373675.1 Bacteroides sp. L10-4 | reverse complement strand
GGCATAGAGTTGAGTATTATTTTGTTTGACCACTTTAAAGATACTCATTTTCTGCGATATACAGAAAACTCTATGCCTTCTTTTATACCCTCTTATAAACTTTCATGCTGACTTGCGAAACTTAAATTAAATAAGTAATCAGATTGTTTGGCAGGGATGAATCCGTTACCAATGCTTGATGCGGAGGTAGCGGATTTTTTTGTTTCATAAAAAAAAGGGGAAGAAACGAAAGATACGGACATAAAAAAAGGAGTACCGCTGTACTCCAACCTTTGTTAACCTTAAATCTAATACTATGAAAAACACATTGCAAAGATACGGACTTCTGATAAATCTGCAAATTATCCAAGAGAAAAGACATGTTTTATAACACAGATTAAGAAAAAAGGACGGATATGCAAACGCACACCGTCCTTTTTTAACATTTAACATGTCGGATTATTCTTCATCCAACAAGATTTCCAATATCTGGCAAGCAGCCTTGGCAACCGGAGTGCCGGGGCCGAAGATGGCAGCTACGCCTGCCTTGTAAAGGAAGTCATAGTCTTGTGCGGGGATTACACCACCGGCAATCACTACGATGTCCTCACGTCCCAACTTCTTGAGTTCTTCGATAATCTGCGGAACCAATGTCTTGTGTCCGGCAGCCAATGAAGAAACTCCCACTACATGAACGTCGTTCTCGACCGCTTCGCGGGCAGCCTCGGCAGGTGTCTGGAACAAAGGTCCCATATCCACGTCGAAACCACAGTCGGCATAGCCGGTTGCAACAACCTTGGCACCGCGGTCGTGACCGTCCTGCCCCATCTTGGCTACCATGATACGAGGCTGACGTCCCTCTTTCTTAGCAAACTTCTCCGCCAGTTCACAGGCACGGTGGAAGTCGCTGTCATTCTTACTTTCTGATGAATACACGCCTGATATAGTTCTGATTACTGCTTTATAACGTCCTACAATCTTTTCGCATGCGTAAGAGATTTCTCCCAAGGTGGCACGCACGCGAGCCGCCTCTACCGCCAGCTCCAGCAAGTTCCCCTCTTTCGTTTCCACGCACTTCGTGATGGCCTCCAAAGCCTTCTGCACTGCTGCCTCGTCACGTCCCTCCTTCAAAGTCTTCAAGTTGGCAATCTGCTCCTGGCGAACAGCCGTATTGTCGATTTCAAGAATATCAATCGGAGCTTCTTTCTCCAGACGATACTTGTTCACGCCGACAATGGTCTGTGAACCACTATCGATACGGGCTTGCGTACGTGCAGCAGCCTCTTCGATACGCATCTTGGGAATACCGGTTTCGATGGCTTTTGCCATACCGCCCAGCTTCTCTACTTCCTGAATCAGCTCCCAAGCCTTGTGAGCCAGCTCATTAGTCAGACTCTCCACATAATAAGAACCTCCCCATGGGTCTACATTCTTGCAAATGTAAGTTTCTTCCTGAATATAAATCTGCGTATTACGTGCAATACGTGCAGAGAAATCCGTCGGCAAGGCAATAGCCTCGTCAAGAGCATTGGTATGCAATGACTGGGTATGTCCCAATGCAGCAGCCATCGCCTCGATACAAGTACGGCCCACATTGTTGAACGGGTCTTGCTCTGTCAATGACCAACCGGAAGTCTGGGAGTGCGTACGCAAAGCCAGCGACTTCGGATTCTTCGGGTTGAACTGCTTCACAATCTTTGCCCACAACATACGCGCGGCACGCATCTTGGCAATTTCCATGAAATGGTTCGTCCCGATGGCCCAGAAGAAAGAGAGACGCGGTGCGAAGGCATCGATGTCAATGCCTGCGGCAACACCGGCACGGAGATATTCCAGACCGTCAGCCAACGTATAAGCCAATTCAATATCCGCCGTAGCACCGGCTTCCTGCATGTGGTAACCGGAAATGGAAATGGAGTTGAACTTGGGCATCTTTTGAGAAGTATATTCAAAGATGTCCGAGATAATCTTCATGGAGAATGCAGGCGGATAAATATAAGTATTACGCACCATGAATTCTTTCAGGATATCATTCTGGATAGTACCTGCCATTTCTTCCAGCTTGGCACCTTGTTCCAGACCTGCATTGATGTAGAATGCCATGACGGGAAGCACGGCACCGTTCATAGTCATAGAGACGGACATCTTGTTCAAAGGAATTCCATCGAACAACACCTTCATATTCTCCAAGGAACAGATAGATACACCTGCCTTACCAACGTCACCCACTACACGTTCGTGGTCGGGGTCGTAGCCACGGTGAGTGGCCAAGTCGAAAGCTACGGACAAACCTTTCTGTCCGGAAGCCAAATTACGACGGTAAAAGGCATTTGATTCTTCCGCTGTGGAAAAGCCTGCATACTGGCGGATGGTCCAAGGACGCAACGTATACATCACCGAGTACGGACCACGCAGATAAGGAGGAAGCCCGGCAGCATAACCCAAATGTTCCATTCCCTCAAGGTCTTCTTTTGTATAAACAGGCTTCACCTCAATGTGTTCCGGCGTTTTCCAATCAGCATGGATGCCGTTAGCCTTTTGCCACTCAGCACCGTTGACGGGCTGGAAAGCGGCATATATATCTAAGTTTTTAAAATCTTTTCTCATCTTACTTCAAAAGTTTAGCGTTGTATTCCTTTAATGTTTCCAGCACGTTGACACGGACATGGATAAAGTTCTCGATACCGGCAGCCTTCAGGTCGTCCATGCAGGCAGGAGCACCGGCTACGATAAACATGGCACGACCGTTCAGAGCCTTGAAGGCAGGAACAGCATATTCCGCATATTCATCATCACTGGAGCACAATACCACGATGTCGGCCTTGGCAGCCATTGCAGCTTCTATACCTTCTTCTACGGTGGAGAAACCGAGGTTGTCTACAACTTCATATCCGGCACAAGCCAAGAAATTGCAAGAGTACTGCGCACGTGCCTGGCGCATGGCCAAATTGCCGATAGTCAGCATAAACGCTTTCGGACGTTTGCCGGAAGCCTCCGTTTCAAGACGCAACGCTTCAAATTCGCTGGCAGCACGGTCAAAGTTCAGTGTCGGAACATCTTTTTCGCACGTATGTCCGCCGCCGCAACAGCAAGTAGCCTCAACCGGTTTCTTATCTCCGGCCTTTTCAGTGAAATTAGGGAACTGGTTAGTACCCAACAGCACTTCCTTGCGCTTGGCAACTGCGGCATGACGCGCCTTGTTGCTCTCGTTTACGGCAGCCTGCACTTTTCCGGCTTTTACAGAAGCATAGAAACCACCGTCTTCTTCTACAGCGAGGAAGAGTTCCCAGGCTTGCTTGGCAATAGAGACGGTCAGGTTCTCGATATAATAGGAACCTGCAGCCGGGTCAATAACCTTATCGAAGTGCGATTCTTCTTTCAACAGCAATTGTTGGTTACGCGCCATACGCTCAGAGAACTCATTAGGAGCATCATATGCCTTGTCGAACGGAGTAACCGTCATCGAGTCAACGCCAGCAAGGGCTGCACTCATCGCCTCAGTCTGCGTACGCAACAAGTTTACGTGTGCGTCAAACAGAGTCAGGTTGAATGAAGAAGTTTCCGCATGAATCTTCATCTTGGCAGCACAGCGGCATTCGTTTTTCTCGCCCTTATTTTCACAGTCACGCAGACATTCAGGGCTGTAGGAAGCTACAATATTCGCCCACAGCATACGCGCAGCGCGGAATTTAGCTATTTCAAGGAAGTAATTGGAGCTGATACCGAAATTGAACTTAATCTTCTTGGCTACCATTGCGGCAGGCAGGCCGGCATCGACCAACTGATTCATATATTCATTACCCCAAGCCAAAGCATAGCCCAGTTCCTGGAAGATATAAGAACCTGCATTGTTTAATGTCAATGCATTCACATTCAGTACACGGTATTTCGGCAGGGAAGCGGTAGCCTCGAGCAGCGCCTTGGCCGTTGCCACCATATCACCTTTCTCTTTACCTTTGGCCAGCATCTTGTTGAAGTAGTCATAGTTGATGGAGCCCTGCAACTTCGTCAAGTCATAATCCTTTTTCCGGAAATAAGCGACAAGAAGTTCCGCAAGTTCCACCACATGCCCCTGGCAGGTAGAGAAGTTCAACTCGACACATTCCGCGCAGATATCTTTCAACAAGGTTTCAATATACTCCGCACTCAGTTCCTTGGCCTTTACATGGAAGGAAAGTGAATCCACGCCTTTATTCAAAATGTCCAATGCCTTGACATTAGCCTCTTTGGGGCATTGCACTTTGATTTCCTGACGAACAAGCCATTCATTGTTGTCTTTCTTGGTACCTCTGAGATAAGGGAACTCGCCGGGAAGGGCATCTGTCGTCTTTAAACCTTCGAGATCTTCCATACGGTAGAAAGGTTTCACCTTAAATCCTTCGTTTGTCTTCCAAACGAGCTTCTTCTCGAAATCCGCCCCTTTCAGGTCTGCGGTAACTTTCTCCATCCACTGTTCGGTGGAAACGGGAGAAAAGTCGGAGAAGAGTTTTTCTTTACTGTCTGCCATAGTTTATTTAAAATTAAAATAGATGAATACTATTCATTTTGTCATCAAGAGACTTGCAAATATAAGGAAATACTTAGAACAAAATATTTTTTTAGGGAAAATTGCACTTGCCGGTGACTTTATGCCTATACTGATTTTGAGCATTTGCCGGACGGACACCATACTTTTGCAAAGCTGATATGGCAAAAAGTGCCACAAAGCTTTTGCCACCTCCTTTTTATTAAGTAATTTTGCGCGAATTTTAAACAACGACATATTAATAGGTACAATGAATTGGTTAGAAAGTTTGCTATGGGACCCTTCATCTGTCGCTCACATCGTTTGTTTGTATGCATTCGTAATATCTGTGGGCGTATTGCTGGGTAAGATTAAAATTTTCGGGGTATCGTTGGGAGTTACATTTGTTCTCTTCGCAGGTATCTTGATGGGGCATTTTGGTTTCACGGGCGAAACACACATCCTGCATTTCATCCGCGAGTTTGGTTTGATTCTGTTTGTATTCTGCATCGGCTTGCAGGTCGGTCCATCCTTTTTCTCCTCCTTCAAGAAGGGAGGTATGCGGCTCAACGCACTGGCCGTAGGCATCGTCCTGCTGAACATTACTGTGGCATTGAGCATCTACTTCCTTGACGGCAGCATCGACCTGCCCATGATGGTCGGCATCCTCTACGGTGCCGTGACCAACACTCCCGGACTCGGTGCCGCCAACGAAGCGCTGAATCAGCTTCACTACACGGGCGACCCTATTGCGCTGGGTTATGCCTGCGCCTACCCCCTCGGTGTAGTAGGCATCATCGGCTCCATCATCGCCATCCGCTACATTTGCCGGGTCAACCTCAAGAAAGACGAAGAGGAGCTCAGCAGTCAGGAAGCCGACAATAAGCACCAGCCACACATCATGAGCCTCGAAGTCCGCAACGAGTCTATCTCCGGAAAGACGCTTATCCAGGTAAAGGAATTCCTCGGACGTGCTTTTGTCTGCTCACGCATACGCCACGAAGGCCACGTCAGCATTCCCGACCACAAGACCATCTTCCATACGGGCGACCAAATCTTCATCGTCTGCTCCGAAGAAGACGCCGAAGCTGTAAAAGCTTTCATCGGCAAGGAAATACAAATGGACTGGGAAAAGCAAGACACCCCGATGGTATCGCGCCGCATCCTGGTAACGAAATCGGAAATCAACGGCAAGAAGCTGGGCGACATGCACTTCCGCAGCATGTATGGCGTAAACATCACCCGTATCAACCGCTCGGGTATGGACCTCTTTGCCGATCCTAATCTGGTGCTGCAAGTGGGCGACCGCGTGATGGTAGTAGGCCAGCAGGATGCCGTAGAGCGTGTAGCACGCGTGCTGGGCAACCAGTTGAAACGTTTGGATACTCCGAATATTGTAACTATTTTCGTGGGAATCTTCTTGGGAATCTTGCTGGGTAGTCTGCCTATCGCATTCCCGGGTATGCCGACACCGGTAAAACTGGGTCTGGCAGGTGGACCGCTGGTAGTAGCCATTCTCATCGGCCGTTTCGGCCACAAAATGCATCTTGTGACGTACACCACCATGAGTGCCAACTTGATGTTGCGCGAAATCGGTATCGTGCTTTTCCTTGCCAGTGTCGGCATAGAGGCCGGTGAGCATTTTGTGCAGACGGTAGTGGAAGGCAACGGATTGCTATACGTAGGCTACGGATTCTTGATAACCGTCATTCCTTTGTTGGTAATCGGCATGATAGCCCGTTTCTACTGCAAGGTGAACTATTTTACTTTGATGGGATTGATTGCAGGTAGCAATACAGACCCTCCCGCACTGGCTTACTCCAACCAGACGGCAGGCAACGACGCTCCGGCAGTGGGCTACTCTACGGTATATCCGTTGACCATGTTCCTGCGTATTCTGGCAGGGCAGATGATATTGCTGACAATGATGTGATGACACCCATTCACTGAAGAACAAGAAAGGCTGCGCAATGTTGGTTTAAACCCGACTGCGCAGCCTTTTATCTTTCATCTCTCTCCGGAGATTCCTAAAGTCTCAGCTTCTTCTTGACGAACTCTTCTATAAAGTCCACTGTAGCATCAATACCCAATACGGAAGAATCGACACACAAGTGGTATGTTTCGGCAGCCCCCCATTTCTTGTAGCTATAATAATTATAGTATTCGGCACGCTTCTTATCCGCTTTGTTCATCATTTCTTCCGCTTCATGCTCAGAAATGGAATGAATCTGGCAGAGGCGTTTGACGCGCTCCTCATTGGAGCAGGAAATAAAAACATTGACACAGCGTGGATTGTCCCGCAGAATATAGTCGGCACAACGCCCCACAAACAGGCAGGACTTCTCCTCCGCCAACCTGCGTATCACATCGCTTTGCACTTTGAACAGAGCATCATTGCTCAGGCAATTCGTGACCGGGATAGCCCCGTCGCTGACAAAAGGGAAACGCATGCCGAAGAGTCCTCCGATAATGCCTTGCGAGGCTTTCTCATCAGCTTTTTCAAAAAACTCACAACACAGTCCACTCTCCTCGGAAGCCAGCCTGATCAGCTCCTTGTCATAAAAATCAATACCCAGACAGGCAGCCAGCTTCTCGCCTATTTCCCGTCCGCCACTACCAAGCTGACGGCCTATATTGACTATAAAATTATTATCCATACACTTGTTCATCTATTGGTTTGCCGATAGCAAATATAAATATTCTTACGGAATATCTGCAGAAAGCATAAGAAAATTTCATATCAACGTGCCGCAGCCGCCTTAAACTTGCGGAATTGGCAAACCAGCATCACCAGCGCTATCAAACTTGCCAGCAAGTCGGAAACCGGCATACTATACCACACCCCTGCCGCTCCGAAGAATCGAGGCAGAATGAGCAGGCAAGGAAGCAGAATCAGCATCTGCCGGGTAAGGGAAAGGAATATCGCCTTACCCGCCATGCCTATGCTCTGGAAAAAGTTGGAAGTCACCATCTGGAAACCGATAATGGGAAAGAACATGACTGTAATACGCAATCCAGTAGCCGAAAGTTCCGTCAGTTCCGCATCCGATGTAAAGATGCTCACCACAAGGTCCGGAAGCAGCATGCCTACCAGAAAGCCGAAAGTGGTCACCGCCGTGGCATAGACTATGGTCAGTTTCAGCACCTTGTTCACCCGTCCATACAGCTTCGCCCCGAAATTATATCCGGCAATGGGCTGCATCCCCTGGTTCAATCCCATCACAATCATCACGACGATGAAGACCAGACGGTTCACTATGCCGAAAGCCCCGATGGCCAAGTCACCGCCATGTTTCTTCAGCCCCTGATTGATGAGAATCACAATGAAGCAGGCAGCCAGGTTCATCAGGAAAGGAGACATGCCGATAGCCAGCGAATCGAATACGATCTTACGTTTCAGACGGAATATCCCCCGATGAAAATGCAACAGTTCATCCTTGTTGCTGAACAGCCTGAACTGCCATGCCAGCGACAGCACCTGTGCCACAATGGTAGCAACGGCAGCCCCCCGGATGCCCCAACCGAAACCATAAATAAATACCGGGTCAAGAACCGTATTGACAACCACCGTAGCAACGGTGGCATACATCGCCTTCTGCGGATGTCCGGAAGAGCGCAGCACTGCATTCAGCCCCAGATAGAGGTGCGTAACGGCATTTCCCAAAAGAATAATCTGCATATAATCCCTGGCATAGCCTATCGTCTGGTCACTGCCTCCGAAGAAATAGAGAATCGAATCGAGAAAGAGCATGACAATGACAGTGAAGGCCACTCCCAGCACCACGTTCAGAACAAAAACATTGCCCAGCACACGCTGTGCCGTGTCATAATCCTTCTGCCCCAGTTTGACGGAAATCAGTGTGGAAGCCCCCACACCCACCAGCGAGCCGAAAGCCGCAGCCAGATTCATCAGCGGGAAAGTCAGCGCCAATCCCGAAATAGCCATCGTGCCCACTCCGTGGCCGATGAAGATGCTGTCTACCATATTATACAAAGAAGATGCGGTCATTGCGATGATTGCCGGAACGGCATATTGCATCAAGAGTTTTCCTATACTTTCCGTTCCCAGCGCCGTGGGAGTCTTTTGTCCTGCCATATACTATACCTATTTACTTTTTACAGAGCACAAAAGTACTCAATTTTCGGAAAGCGAGCAAGCAATCGGCCAACCATTAGTGAAGAGGCAATTGAAAGCCGGACAAGTCCTTCGCTCATATAGGAGGAAAAGAGGCAAGCCCCTTATCACAAAGTATATCTTCAGCCTGAAGATTTACATATTCAACCTTAAGATATAAATCTGCAACTTAAAGATGTAAATATCCAGCCTGAAGATAAAGTTTAAAACCGGGCCGAAACATCCCTGCAAGCAGACTGAACCTGCCTCATCCCTTATACCATACCGCCTCACAACAAATACCCGACACGCCAAGGCATGACTCTTTCATTCAAGGGAGCCAGAATTGCTATAACCCCAACAATACCAGGGAATTTTAACTCCCGGGCACGAAGGGCGACAACTACTTCCAGCCCCCTTTAACTCCCTTAAATGAAAGAACCGCGACGGCGCAGAGTGCTTTATTTAATAAAAAGATTCGCTATCTGAAAAATGTTTCGTATTTTTGTACCCAAATTGAGTGAAATATAGCGAAATGAACGTATTAGAACTAAGTGAACAGGAAATCATTCGTCGCAACAGCATGAATGAACTTCGCGCGATGGGCATCGAGCCTTATCCCGCAGCAGAGTATGTAACAAATGCTTTCTCTACTGATATTAAAACTGAATTCAAAGACGATGCAGAGCCTCGCCAAGTGTCCGTTGCCGGACGTATCATGAGCCGCCGCATCATGGGCAAAGCATCCTTCATCGAATTGCAGGACTCCAAAGGGCGCATCCAGGTATACATCACCCGCGATGACATCTGTCCGGACGAGAACAAGGAGATGTACAACACCGTGTTCAAACGTTTGCTCGACTTAGGCGACTTTATCGGCATCGAAGGATTCGTATTCCGTACCCAGATGGGCGAAATCAGCATCCATGCCAAGAAGCTGACCGTACTTGCAAAGAGCATCAAGCCCCTGCCTATCGTGAAATATAAGGACGGCGTGGCTTACGACTCTTTCGAAGACCCCGAACTCCGCTACCGCCAGCGCTATGTAGACCTTATCGTGAACGACGGTGTAAAAGAAAAATTCCTGAAGCGTGCCGCTGTCATCAAGACCATGCGTGCCGTACTGGACGAAGCCGGCTACACGGAAGTGGAGACCCCGATTCTTCAATCTATCCCCGGTGGAGCAAGCGCCCGCCCCTTCATCACCCACCACAACTCACTGGACATGGACCTCTACCTGCGCATCGCTACCGAACTGTATCTGAAGCGACTGATTGTGGGCGGATTCGAAGGCGTATACGAAATAGGCAAGAACTTCCGTAACGAGGGTATGGACAAGAACCACAACCCGGAATTCACCTGCATGGAACTGTACGTACAGTATAAGGACTATAACTGGATGATGAGCTTTACGGAGAAATTGCTGGAACGTATCTGCATCGCCGTGAACGGATGTACAGAGACCGAAATAGACGGCAAGACCATCAGCTTCAAAGCTCCTTACCGCCGTCTGCCCATTCTGGAAGCCATCAAGGAAAAAACCGGCCATGACCTGGAAGGCAAGAGCGAGGACGAAATCCGCCAGGTGTGCAAGGAACTGAACATGGAGATTGACGACACCATGGGCAAGGGTAAGCTGATTGATGAAATCTTCGGCGAATTCTGCGAAGGAACTTTCATACAGCCCACCTTCATCACCGACTATCCCGTAGAGATGAGTCCGCTGACCAAGATGCACCGCAGCAAACCGGGGCTGACCGAACGCTTCGAACTGATGGTGAACGGCAAGGAACTTGCCAATGCCTACAGCGAGCTGAACGACCCGATAGACCAGGAAGAACGTTTCAAAGACCAGTTGCGCTTAAGTGAAAAGGGAGACGACGAGGCCATGTTCATCGACCAGGATTTCCTGAAAGCATTGCAATACGGTATGCCTCCCACGTCGGGCATCGGTATCGGTATCGACCGCCTGACGATGTTGATGACGGGTGAATCATTCATCCAGGAAGTGCTTTTCTTCCCGCAGATGCGTCCGGAGAAAGTTACCCCCAAAGACGCTCCCGCACGATACACTGAACTGGGTATACCCGAAGATTGGGTGGCTGTGATTCAGAAGGCCGGCTACAACCAAGTGAGCGACATGAAAGATGTGAATCCGCAAAAACTCCACATGGACATCTGCGGCATCAACAAGAAATATAAATTGGAATTGACAAACCCGACCGTAAACGAAGTTGCTGACTGGGTCGGAAGAATTAAGAATTAAGAATTAAAAATTAAAGAATTAAATAGGCAAAATTAAAGATAGGAGGAAGGTGAAGGCACTAACTTCACCCCCTTTTAATTTTTAGTTTTTAATTATTAATTTCGATATGAAACTACCCGGTAAGATAGCCATCATGGGCGGAGGAAGTTGGGCTACAGCCATTGCAAAAATGGTTCTGTCGCAAGCAGAGTCGATAAACTGGTATATGCGGCGAGACGACCGTATCGCCGACTTCAAACGACTTGGCCATAACCCTGCCTACCTGACGGGCGTCAAATTTGATACCAAGCGCATCAACTTCAACTCCAACATCAATGATGTCGTGAAAGAATCCGATACGCTCATCTTCGTTACACCTTCCCCTTATCTGAAGGCTCATCTGAAGAAGCTGAAGACCAAGATTAAGGATAAATTCATCATCACCGCCATCAAAGGCATCGTACCCGATGACAACATGATTGTATCGGAGTACTTCACTAAGGAATATGGCGTCCCGGCTGAGAATATCGCAGTATTGGCAGGTCCCTGCCATGCGGAAGAAGTGGCTCTGGAACGCCTTTCTTATTTGACCATTGCCTGTCCCGACACCGACAAGGCCTACACCATTGCCCGCAAACTGGCCTGTTCATTTATCAAGACATCCGTCAGCAACGATGTTGCCGGCATTGAATACAGTTCGGTACTGAAGAATGTATATGCCATTGCAGCCGGTATCTGCAGTGGCCTGAAATATGGAGACAACTTTCAGGCCGTACTCATGTCCAATGCCGTACAAGAAATGAACAGATTCCTGCAAACGGTACATCCGTTGAACAGAAACGTGAATGATTCCGTTTATTTAGGCGACCTGCTGGTGACGGGATATTCCAATTTCAGCCGTAACCGCACATTCGGTACGATGATTGGCAAGGGCTACTCCGTGAAAAGCGCACAGATTGAAATGGAAATGATTGCTGAGGGATATTACGGTACAAAATGCATCAAGGAAATCAACAAGCATTATCATGTCAACATGCCTATTGTAGATGCAGTATACAACATTCTGTATGAGCGTATCTCGCCGACAATTGAAATCAAGCTGCTTACCGACTCATTCCGGTAAGTGCGAAAAAAAAAATTAAACGAAATACTGAATTTAAAACCTAGAATATTATGATTAGTTTGAACATTGAAAAGACTCTTGGATTCATCTCCAAAGAAAATGTTTTCGCCTATGAAGCCCAAGTAAAGGCTGCACAGGAAGCATTAGAGAATGGTACCGGTAAGGGCAACGACTTCTTGGGCTGGCTGCACCTCCCCTCCTCCATTACTAAAGAGCACCTGGCCGACCTGAAGGCTACCGCACAAACATTGCGTGACAACTGCGAGGTAGTAGTAGTTGCCGGTATTGGCGGAAGTTACCTCGGTGCACGTGCGGTGATAGAGGCTTTGTCAAACAGCTTCACCTGGTTGCAAGACAAGAAAACGGCTCCGGTCATTCTGTATGCAGGACACAATATCGGTGAAGATTATCTATATGAACTTACCGAATACTTGAAAGACAAGAAATTCGGTGTTATCAATATCTCCAAATCCGGTACTACCACCGAAACAGCCCTGGCCTTCCGTCTGCTGAAAAAGCAATGCGAAGACCAACGCGGCAAGGAGATGGCAAAGAAGGTAATCGTTGCCATCACCGATGCCAAGAAAGGTGCTGCCCGCGTGACGGCAGACAACGAAGGCTACAAATCCTTCATCATCCCCGATAACGTAGGCGGACGTTTCTCCGTACTGACTCCGGTAGGCTTGTTGCCCATCGCAATAGCCGGTTTCGACATTGAGAAACTGGTTGCAGGTGCAGTCGGGATGGAAAAGACCTGCGGAAAAGATGTTCCGTTTGCAGAAAACCCCGCTGCCATCTATGCGGCCACGCGTAATGAACTATACAAGAATGGCAAGAAGATTGAAATCCTCGTCAACTACAACCCCAAACTGCACTACGTAAGCGAATGGTGGAAGCAGCTTTACGGTGAATCCGAAGGTAAGGAAAACAAGGGTATCTTCCCTGCTGCCGTAGACTTCTCTACCGACCTGCACTCCATGGGACAATGGATTCAGGAAGGCGAACGTACCATCTACGAAACTGTCATCTCCGTAGAGAAGACACAGCACTCCTTGCAGGTACCTTCGGATGAAGCGAATCTTGACGGACTGAACTTCCTGGCAGGCAAGCACGTGGACGAAGTGAACAAGATGGCCGAATTGGGAACACAGCTTGCCCACGTTGACGGCGGTGTGCCCAACATGCGCATCGTTATCCCTGCGCTGAATGAAGAAAGCATCGGAGGTCTGCTCTACTTCTTTGAAATAGCTTGCGGCATCAGCGGTTATATTCTGGGAGTCAATCCGTTCAACCAACCGGGTGTGGAAGCATACAAGAAGAATATGTTCGCACTGCTGAACAAGCCCGGCTACGAAGAAGAGTCCAAAGCTATCCAGGCAAGACTTTGATAAATCAAGAATAGAGAGTTGAGAATTAAGAAATGGCTTTGCAACAAGCGCAATGAAAAGCTGTTTCTCTATTCTCAACTCTCTATTTATTTACCCCGCATTTCTTAATTGTTAATTTTCAATCCTCAATCTACCAAGTGTTCGAAAACTCTATCGCCCGTTATCTGGAAAAGCACGGGCACTCCAACATCCAATTGAAAGCAGTTCTTTTTGACATGGACGGTGTACTGTTCAACTCCATGCCCTATCATGCCGACGCCTGGCATAAAGTAATGGAACGCCATGGCCTGCACTTGAGCCGTGAAGAGGCATACATGCACGAGGGACGTACCGGAGCCTCCACCATCAACATCGTTTATCAACGCCAGTATGGCAAGGATGCCACTCCCGAGATGATAGAAAGCATCTATGCGGAGAAAAGTGCCGAATTCAGTACCCACCCGGAACCGGAACGTATGCCGGGTGCTTGGGAAGTGCTGCAAAAGGTAAAAGCGGCAGGACTGATTCCGGTACTTGTCACCGGTTCGGGCCAGCACTCCCTGCTGAACCGTCTTGCCCACAACTTCCCCGGAATGTTTCAGCACAATCACATGGTGACCGCCTTTGATGTGAAATACGGGAAGCCTCATCCTGAGCCTTATCTGATGGGACTGGAAAAAGCCGGAGTACAAGCCAACGAAGCTATAGTTGTAGAAAATGCACCTATCGGAGTACAAGCCGGAACAGCTGCCGGCATATTCACTGTGGCGGTCAATACCGGTCCGCTGGACAAGCAGGTATTACTGGATGCCGGAGCAGATTTATTGTTTCCGTCCATGCAGGCGCTTTGTGACAACTGGGAAAGGTTGCAAACCGCATTAGATGCCAGCAATAGCCTTCGCCACAAAGATTGACGGCGACCCAAACAATATAACAGTTGATTGAAGCTTATATAACCAAGTAATACCATTACTTGATATACAGAAGGCATCTATTGTCTTTCTTCTTAAAACGCTCCAATCTACTCATTTTCTCCTTCTCGGTTTCTTTAATAGGGAACGTTATCCTACGAGTATCTTTATCATAATCGTACAATTCTCTGGCAGGAACTACATAAACAGATTCCGGACTGTCACCACACCATCCAAAGCCAAAAACATAAAACAAGTTTTTTATCGGACGGTTCAACAGATTAGAGTTCATATACCTTTCGTACTTTTCAATGTCTTTTATATCGAGATAAAAACCCATCTTACTTCGCCATTTACATTCTACAGCTATAATATCTCCAACTTCATGAATGGTACTCGTAGTGGTAACACACTCCATCAACAAATCCGGAGATGATGAAGACAGAGGTCTATAACCCTCAATGTATTTATCACCTCTCCAATCTAAAAGCCGCCAAAATATTTTCTTGTCACAGAGGTCCGGATAACCCTCTTTACTAATATTAGAGTTCTTCACAACCCATTCCTCAAATCTATCTCCCAAATATTTACTTTTCTTCCTTTCTTTAAAATATTGAAAGGTATCCATAAACCGATATTGGAAAACACCTACAAAATCATCAATAAACTGATTTAATATTTTCATAGCCATAATAGTCTATTGTGTCTTTAAATAATATTCATTGCAAACAAAAATTCATAGGTGAAGAGGCGCAACACCCATTTTCAAAAATAGAATTTTTTTCATTTCCAAAAATAGAGCTTTTTTCCCAATTCTTTCCAGATTTCCTTCCCATCTTTGCAATACAGAAAACAAATAAAGTATTTATTATAAAAAAATAGAGAAGTATGAAAAAGTTAGTTATGATGTTGGTTTGCATGTTTGCAGTGCACACAATGGTAATGGCGGATAATGATAAGCCGATAGAGGTGAGCCAGTTACCGGCGAAGGCGCAGACATTTATCAAGACTTACTTTAAAGACCATAAGGTGGTAATGGCTAAATTGGAGTCGGGAATGTTTTATAAAAGCTATGATGTGGTGTTTACGAATGGGGAGAAGGTAGAATTTGATAAATCGGGAGAATGGAAGGAGGTACGATGCAGACAAAGTGGAGTTCCTGCACAGATTGTACCGGAAGCGATACGTAACTATGTAAAGACCAATTATCCGGATGCAAGAATTCTTCAGATTGAGTACGATGACAATGAGTATGAGATAAAGTTGTCTAATCGTTGGGAAATTACATTTGACTCTAAAATGAGGGTGATTGACATTGACGATTGATGACAAGAAAGATTTAGAATATGTAGATTATAAAGTATCAAGAAGCTGAAAACAGTGGCTGTACTATATTTCAATTGCCCGGAGTCAACGAAGCCCCGGCTGCACTTTTGCAGTTTTTTAATCAGTGTGTCCGGAGAAGGACGCTCAACCTTCTCCGGAGCTGAAAATACTGATTTATAAGGAAACGGCGCTTCCTGCCGGAAGGCGACTCAGGCTATGACGCTTTCAGGATTTTGGCAGACCTCACCATGGTATAGGTAGTCCTCTTAGTAGAATGGCGCATATCATTCAGCTTACTGAAAAATAGAGTTCTTTTCAGAGAGGTTTGTTCGGCAGAGAAATTCCAACCGCAGAACGGAAGAACAACGTTTTCAGTCCGTCATAAAATCCCGGAAGAGCAACCGTTCCATGCGTCTCTTCCGGGAACTTTTTTGATACCACCCGCAAATGCCGCTTCTCCATACGAGGAACTGCACTCCCTATAAAATCATCTGTCAGGGGAAAGTGAATCAGCTTCCTATCAGGACGCGGCTGAGTGGCAAACGCAACATACAGTTGCTTTCCTGAAAAGTCAACCTTATCTACCTGCCGTTCTACCTGTTTCTGAAAATATCCTTTATCCCACCATAAACTGGGGTCTATGGCAATGTATGTATCAAATGCACCGGGATAATTCAGCAAAACATGCAGCGTGAACAACCCGGCATAAGAATGTCCGGCCAACAAGTGTTGTCCATTCACCGGCAAGTTTTGTTCCACTGCGGGGCGTAGCTCCTCCGTCAGAAAACGGCAAAATTGTCCTGCCCCCCCCCTTCCGGTTTATCGCCCGGACGGACAGTTCCGTCACGCCGGGCAGCAGAACAGGTTGGCGTTAAGTCTCTGGTTCTGTTTGTATTCAGGACAGCCACAACGATACAGGGCGGTAAGGAAGAAACTTTGGAGGTGGAAAACAAGCGAGTAAAACCTACCACCGAATGAAAAAAAGAATCACCGTCCAGCAAATAAAGAACCGGATAACTTTCCTCTTTTTCACCCGGGCGGGTTGCAGGTACATACACCCAATATTCTCTAGCCTCATTCAAGACATGCGAAAACAAAGTGTGGCAGGTTCCGATAGAAATAGCTTCTTGCGCTCTCAGCGGAAAACCGAGCCAAGTAACAACTACCCATATGAACAGAATATGCAGGCTTCTCATTTCAATTCTTTTTTCAGTCTGCAAAGTTCGCAAAAAATAAGTTGACTACCTATCCCTATTTTTAGGTATTCTCACGGTTGAAGGCTTTCCGTAAAAATCAAATGCATGCAGGAGTTCCTGCGCGATACGGCTGCGGCACGTATCTTCATTACTTATTAACAGTATATCCATTGTCCGTTACTTTTCCAGATTTAAATACTCGCCATCTCCTTCTTTCTTCATCTTCGCTTTACGCGCCAAGTCGAACAGGGCGGGGTTAATGTGGCAATATCCACCCGGATTTTTGTCCAGATAGTCTTGATGATAATCTTCGGCGGGATAGAAGTTCTTCAAAGGCTCTATCTCTACAACCAACGGACGGGAGTAGTTGGCAGCCAGCCGGTCAACGGTTTCACGAATAACGGGCAGGTCGGCGGTATCCGTATAATAGATACCCGTGCGATACTGTGTGCCTCTATCACCTCCTTGCCTATTGAGGCTGGTAGGGTCAATCGTTTTGAAATAAAGGTCGATAAGGAAAGGCAAGTCCACCTTATCGGCGTCATACTGCACTTTTACGGTTTCGGCAAAGTCCGTGGTGCCGGTACATACCTGCTGATAGGTAGGATTGGCTATATTTCCATTGGCATATCCCACCTGAGTAGCCTCCACACCTTCTATTTGTTTCATACCTCTAACTCTATGGAAATTATAACAAGAAAGAGAACCGTATGGTTGACTTTTCTGGATGTATTGTATAAAAAAGAACTCCCTTTGCAAAGTATTCATGCAAAGGGAGTTCCTTTCTTGTGTGACCCCGGTGCGATTCAAACGCACGACCTTCAGAACCGGAATCTGACGCTCTATTCACTAAGCTACGGAGCCAAATGTGGATGCAAAAGTATAAAAAATTTAGCTAATTCCTAACATTCAAACGCTTTTTATATCAAATCAAGGAATATCTTCATTATTACTTTGAGAAGAGCAACCGCAATTATACAAACATTTTGTTCTTTTTTTCCGCAAAATAAAAACAAGTATCAATATTATTTCTATCTTTGCCAAACAATTTAACAGAAGTTACACTAAATAAATTTATGAGTTACCTGATAACACCTGAAGGTTACAAACCTTTATTGGACTTAAAACAGACTGAATTAGGGATTAAACAAATTAAAGAGTTCTTCCAATTGAACCTTTCTTCCGAACTGCGTTTGCGACGCGTGACAGCTCCACTGTTCGTATTGAAAGGAATGGGTATCAATGACGACCTCAATGGAGTGGAACGTGCTGTGACTTTCCCTATCAAAGATTTGGGCGACGCCAAGGCTGAAGTGGTGCACTCTCTCGCCAAATGGAAACGCCTCACGCTTGCCGAATATCATATCGAACCGGGATATGGCATATACACAGACATGAATGCCATCCGTGCCGATGAAGAACTGGGCAATCTGCATTCCCTTTATGTAGACCAGTGGGACTGGGAACGCGTCATTACTGCCGAAGACCGCAATGTAGAATTCCTCAAGGAGATAGTAAACCGCATCTATGCAGCCATGGTGCGCACAGAATATATGGTATATGAAATGTATCCGCAAATCAAGCCTTGCCTGCCCCGGAAACTTCACTTCATTCATGCCGAAGAACTGCGCCAATTGTATCCGGACTTGAAACCCAAATGCCGCGAACATGCCATTTGCAGAAAATACGGTGCAGTGTTCATCATCGGTATCGGATGCAAGCTGAGTGACGGAAAGAAGCATGACGGACGTGCTCCGGACTACGACGACTATACCAGCAAAGGGCTGAACGACCTCCCCGGACTGAATGGCGACCTCTTGCTATGGGACCACATCCTGCAACGCAGCATCGAACTTTCCTCCATGGGTATCCGTGTAGACAAGGAAGCCTTGCTTCGCCAGCTCAAAGAGGAAGGAGAAGAGGAACGCCTGGAACTTTACTTCCACAAACGCTTGATGAATGATACACTGCCGCTTTCCATCGGTGGCGGTATAGGACAGTCCCGCCTCTGCATGTTCTATCTGCGCAAGGCGCATATAGGTGAAATACAAGCCAGTATCTGGCCGGAGGATATGCGCAAAGAGTGCAAAGAACACAATATACACCTGATTTGATATGCATTTATCCCGTCATATAATGTAAAGTTCAACCCGTCAAAAGGTTGGACTTTATTTTTTATTTTGTACTTTAGCATCCTAAACTACTAACAGTTCCAATTATGAATGTTCAAATAGAAGAAAGCTGGAAAGCACATCTGCAATCAGAATTTGAGAAAGATTATTTCCGTACATTGACTGATTTTGTACGGGACGAATATGGAAAATATGCAATATATCCTCCGGGAAAGCTGATATTCAACGCATTCAATCTATGCCCTTTCGACAAAGTGAAAGTCGTAATAATCGGTCAAGACCCCTATCATGGTCCGGGACAAGCACACGGACTTTGTTTCTCCGTAAATGACGGTGTCCCCTTCCCACCTTCCCTACTCAATATTTTCAAGGAAATAAAAAATGACATTGGCACTGATGCCCCCACTACCGGCAATCTGACACGCTGGGCAGAGCAAGGCATATTGCTGCTCAATGCTACCCTCACAGTACGTGCACACCAGGCCGGTTCTCATCAAAACCGCGGTTGGGAAACATTTACAGATGCGGCCATCCGCATTCTCGCCGAAGAAAAAGAGCATCTTGTATTCATTCTTTGGGGGGCCTATGCCCAACGCAAAGGAGCATTCATCGACCGCAACAGACATCTGGTACTTACCTCCGCACATCCGTCTCCCCTATCCGCCTATAACGGTTTCTTCGGGAACAAGCATTTCAGCAAAACAAATGACTACCTGAGAGAGCACGGAGAAAAGGAAATCGTTTGGTAAGGATTAATACCATTGAATGTTACTTTGAGTCTGACTTCTCTGTTCCCATTTCAAATCCTGCAGAATGCTTGCATTGGCACGGATAGTAAAGTTATAGTACTTCCAGCGTCCGAAAGGTGATAGGGCAGCCGTCATACTGAAACAGTGCAGGTCACGTGTGATGTTGAAAGCGGTCTGCGTTATCTCCTTCGCATTGAAGTCATAACCGGAATTGAAGCTGACAGCCCATTTGTTGGTAAGCTTGACGTTACCGTTTATATTAAGGGAGTTCAGGCTGAATTTGTACGGATAGCGCATGTTCTTACGATTAATGGGCTTACTAGTATCTTCCGTAATATTGAAACCGGTACTGAAATTGATTGACCAAGGCATCTTGAACACCTGATAGCCATCAGCATCGGCAGCAGCCTTTTCCTTCTTCTTCTTCGGAGTGCCATCTTCAGTAGTTTCTCCCTCCATGTCACTGTCTCCCTCCGCCGAGGCATTCTGGTCTTGGTCCTGCTCCTCGTCATCCTTCTGACCGGTGAAGAAGTTCCTTATTTTCTTCCACGAATCATTGTTCACAGTCCAACTGAACGACGTACCATATCCAGACCAACGGCCAAAACGACCATAAGACCATTCCGTACGGTTACCGGGCACTACCCTTCCGTTCTCGTCAAACTCGTAAGCATAGGTAGCAAAGGTAGAGCTCATGCTCAACGTATAGCTCTTGCTCAACTTCAGACGGAGATTAAAACTCAAGTCACTCCAAGGACGCACCTGGGCGGCCGTGTTGTAACTGATGCCCATACTCAAATCGTCAATCAGACTCACCTTGCGGATAGAGTCATTCTTATCCTTGAACTTCATTTCAAGGTTGTTGGAAACATTGAAGCTGATAAGCCCCTGCTTTCCCCCACTTGGCGGACTGAACACCTGACCGGCATAATAGGAATACTGCACGGTATCACGAATACCGTTCTGGTCTTTTATATAAGAGTCATAATAGCCAAAACGGGAGGAAGTGAAATCGGGCGCAGCGCTGAAACTGACGGAGGGAGTGATGACGTGACGTATCTGTATCTCCTTCTTCTTCATAAACAATGGCTTGTACATACCATAAACTTTGGTATTGATGCCCAGACTGGCACTGTAGTCGTATACACGGTGAAAGCCGTAGGTTGTATCATTCACCTCCTTACCTTGCTCACCGTCCCAGTCCTTCTTCACCTTGCGGGTGTACCAACGCTCCGTATAGTTTACGGTAGGTGTCACATTGAAGTACTTGAACAAGGTAAATGTGGCACTTACCGGAATCTCATGCTGCATACCGTTCTCCCAATCGCGTATCAGGTTCTTCTTGAACAACAGATTGTCCTTCGTCTTGATGCTGTTCTTCACACGGCCGGTATAGCGAACGGAAATCTTCTCATACCACTTTTCATCTCCCACTGCATGCTTACGTTTGAAAGGGAAAATGGTACTCAAGGAAATGGTCATGTCCGGCAAAGTCACCGCGATAGAAGAGTCACGCATGGTCTGGGCAATATTACCTGAAGCGGAGATGCTCAGATGCTGGTCGGGAAAGTTACGCGAATAGCTGACACTGGAAGTCTTGGTATTCTGTGACATTGCCTGGGAGTTGTACATATTGCCGATATTGGTACGCTCATAACTACTGGTAGCAAAGTTGACACTGGCGGAAAAAGTAGAATTGGGGCTCGCTTTCGGATCCTGCCGATGAGACCACACCACCTTGAAGTCTTTGGCAACGGAGTAGTCGGGCAAGCCTTTGTCACCTGTCTTGGTCACCTGATAGTTTGCCTGTAGCAAACCGGAATATTTGTAACGCTTCGCATAGTTCGACTCCATATTCAGCGCCCAAGAACCTTTCGTAAAGATGTCCGCCCTCAGTTTCAAATCCATTTGGTCACTGATGGCGAAGTAGTATCCGCCATCCGTCAGACCGAAGCCACGATTGGAATCATCCATATAGGTAGGCATCAGAAAACCGGACTGGTAACTGCTCGAGAAAGGGAAAAAGAAAAACGGCACGGCAAGAGGAAGGGGTACATCCTCTACTACCAGATAGGCTGGTCCCGTCACCACATTCTTTTTCGGACGTACCTTGGCGTATGTCATCTGCATATAAAAGTGGGGGTGGTCATGATGGTCACAAGTCGTATAACGACCGCTTTTCATATAGAGTTCATCATTATTCCCCTTCTTGGCATTATTACCGGTCACATATCCCTCGCCCTGCTGGCTGACAACATTGCTGATAAGACCTCTTTTACTCTTGAAGTTATAGCGGATAGTATCGGTTTCGTAGGAGGTGTCTCCGTCTTTGAAGACCGGTCTTCCCTTGGCTGTTCCTACAGAATCGACCACGCCACGGGCAAAAACCGTACTGTTGTCCATATCCATGGAGATGACATCAGCCTCCAGGTCAGCACCCGGATAGCTAACCTTTCCCTGGCCGTAAAGATGGGCAAACCCACTCTGTGTAAATACAATGGAGTCATTGGCTTCATAGGCTACGGGAGCATCCAATGCATCCTTCTTGGGAGGCTCAGCCGCTACCGTATCTTGTTGCAACGAATCGGCAGGAAGCCCCTTTCCCCCTTGCAGGGAGTCTCCCATCTGCAAACTATCCCCTACTTGCAACGTATCTGTCCGCTGAATATTCGGAAGGACTACCTTCCCTCTACGATGCTGAGAAACAGCCCCACCGGAGAAAAGAAGTAAGACGAATAGTAGTATGAATGATATGAATGTATTTGCTTTCAATGGCGTCATTAACTAATAGTTTACGCTTGGAGGGGCAAAAGTACGTAATTTATACGGATAATTTCCCTTTTTAAAGAAATTTAGATTGCTACAAGAACAGTTCGCACCAATTATCAAAGCGACGTACCCCTTTTTCACCATAACGTTCCAAACTTTTACGGGCTTTTTCCACACTTTTCTCCTTTTCCAAATGAGTTTTTGAATAAAACTTATCGGCAAAACAGATAACTTGTTCTTCCAAACTAACCGGAACCATTTCGCGATGCGGCACAGGTAAATCCTGTGCAATGATTCCCTCCAATGAAAGTCCGGCACCCGTATGACGTTCACAAACCAAAGCATGGCGGGGATAGCCTTCACCACGCATCAAGTCGGCTCCCAAATAACCGTGACAAATATAAGGCTTGTCACCAAAACAATAAATGCCTGGCGCATCTGTAAGAAAAATGCCTATATCGTGCAACATGGCAGCCTCATACAGAAAATCCTTATCCAATGAAAGTTCCGGATGGCGATTGGCAATCCACAACGACTTGTCGGCTACGGAACGGCTGTGCGTCAACAGTATATGCCGCAACTCATTCTCTTCCAGATAATATTTGTTAATGATATCTATCGGATTCATTTTAAATTATAAGTTGTAATTATGAGTTATAAATCGTCAATTATCAAACGCCCTGAATTTATACATGCAGATTTCATTACGTATATCACAACTGTGTCTGTCTGTACGGAATATCTTTTCCAGATTATACGCCTGCTCCAACTCTTTCAACATATTCTCCTCCTCTTTTACGGGAACCAACAAATATCCCTCCCCACTGGCCGGATGTTCCTTTTCAATATGCCGCATGCGGTCATTCAGATAAAAGTTGACGCCATAGAAACTCATTTTCGAGTAAGAATAGACCACACCTTCCGGAACATACGCATTGACCCTCTCAGCCAGATGTTTATCTGATTTCACAGCCAGCACCGTAGGCTGATAAACCGAATCCAATGATACGAAAAGGCAAAGCATACATCCTGCTATAGCATATAATAATGACCGGCTATCCGCACGCTTTATCACCATGCGTAATGTGCAGACAGCGGCTACTACGGGAAGTGCCACCAGGAGCCACTTTGGAACAGACAAAGCCACATCCTCCAACGCATGCATAAAGGCTACATTCTCAGCGGCATGGCGTCCGCTTCCAAAAATACTGTCGGGAACCAGGCCCAGACGAACTACGACAAAAACAAGCGTAAGCAACAAGCCCAAAGAAGCAAAGATGATTGCACAAATCCTAAGAGCCCGTGCCCCCTTTTGTACTAAAGCCAACAGATACTCAGCTATCAGCACTGCCATAAACGGATAGATGGGAAGTAGATAAACACTCCGCTTACTCTTGGGGATGCAGTAGAAGACAAAGATTATCAGAATGACCAACCACGTGAACAGTTGTACCGGAGACTGGTTGCGGAAAGCAGTCCAGCCCTTCTTCAACCGCAACAGCAGGGTCTCCCCTTCCGGCAGGCAACGCATGTTTTTCCACTTCAAGCCAAACAAGGAAATTACCAAGACCAACGTCCAGGGAATCCATCCCCAAATCAAAGTCAGGAAATTATACCATATAGGATTTTCATGGGACTCGTAGGACATTTTGCCCATAAACCGCCCGGTATTCTCCTCCAGAACCAAATCGAGGAACGGTTGTCCACCTTGTCTGTAAGCTACGTATACCCAAGCAAAATAAGGAACAAAAGAAAGCAGGCCGATACCTGCCAACGAGAAAAACGCTTTCCAGAAGGAACGTCCGCGCAACAACTGATAAACGCCGATACATGCACAAGGGAATATGAAACCTACCGGTCCTTTGGTCAACGTAGCACATCCCATCAGCAGTACCGCAAGCCAGGGCACTCCGCGGCATCCCTTCTCATCCCAGCAGAACAGCAGGCAAAGGGAAATAACGATGAAGGCGACCTGAACCATATCGACCCGGCAAGCGACAGCAGCCCGATGCACCTCGAAAGAAGACAAAAGAAGGATAGAAGTCAGAAACGCCGTTTGGAGGTTTTTACGTTTTGCCACAAAGGCAAAGAACACCAACTGCATGGCTAAAAAAGCCAATGCAGACGGGAAACGGGCGGAAAACTCCGTCACTTCTCCAAAAAGGGAAGAGATGGCAGCTATTGACCAGTAGAAGAAAGGGGGTTTATAAGCAATATCAGTACCATAGTTCACCGGAAGTATCCAATTTCCACTCTCCAGCATAGAAAGGGCAACAATCGCCTCCCGCGGTTCCCCCTTGGAATAAAAAATGGTTTCTCCCAAAAAGGGAACAACCACAAGCACACTCAGCAGCGCAATAAACCAGAACGCCTTCTTTCTGTCCGACATACCTTATTTGTTTTTTATGTTTTCTGGGCGCAAAGATAGCGCAAACCGAAAGCAGATGCAAATTTATTTGCAATTTGCTAAGATGCAACTTATTTCATACGGCAAAATTACAAATAATTCGGAGACAATACCTAACTTTGCTCCCCTAATGATAATAGTAACAGAGAGTAGATATTTAATGTCAAGATGAAGCAGCTGAAACAACTACCGAAATTTGTACGCTTCGTAATGGTGGGCATCCTTGCAACAACTCTGCACTACGGATTGTATTTTGTGTTGCAACAGGTTATCAATGTAAATATAGCCTATACACTGGGATATGCCCTCAGCTTCATCGCCAATTTCTATCTGACCGCTTACTTTACCTTCGGCCGCAAGCCTTCATGGAGAAAAGCGTTCGGATTCGGAGGAGCACATCTGTTCAACTATCTGTTGCACATAGGATTATTAAATGCCTTTCTCTGGATGGAGCTCCCCAAGCCCTTAGCCCCCGTTCCGGTTTTCGCCATTGCCATTCCGGTCAACTTCTTACTCGTACGTTTCGTTTTCAAAAGAAAAGAGTGATAATTTGCTTTTCTTCCGATTTCTTACGAATATTGCAAAAAGATTTATTTTTATGATGGAAAACTCACCCATACTTGCCGTTGTCGTGCCTTGCTACAAAGAAGAGGCAGTGCTACACGAAACCCATAAACGATTGAGCCAATTATTCGACCGGCTGATACAAGCCCGGCAAATTTCCCCGGAAAGCTATATATTATATGTAAACGACGGAAGCACCGACCAGACATGGGCTATCATCAAAGAACTGCACCAAAATACGGCCTATGCCTGCGGACTGAACCTGGCAGGAAACGTAGGACACCAGAATGCCCTGCTAGCAGGACTCAATGCAGTAAAAGAGCGTTGCGAGATAGCCATCTCCATTGATGCAGACTTGCAAGATGACATCCAGGTGATTCCGGACATGATAAACAGCTATAAAGCGGGCAATGACATCGTTTATGGCGTACGTAAAGAACGGAAGACCGACACTTTCTTCAAACGCAACACCGCTTTGGTCTTTTATCGGCTGATGAAGGCAATGGGGGTAAAATCCGTCTACAACCATGCCGACTACCGCCTGATGAGCCAGCGGGCTATACAACACCTATGCCACTTCCGAGAGCGCAACCTTTTTCTTCGGGGGCTGGTTCCCCTCATCGGCTACCAGACGGACAGCGTGTACTACAATCGTGACAAGCGTTTTGCCGGAGAATCAAAGTATCCTTTCCGGAAGATGCTTAATTTTGCCATCGACGGTATCACTTCCTTTTCCGTCAAACCAGTCCGTATGATTTCTTGGATAGGCTGCATCTTTATTCTTGTGGCACTGTGTGTCACCGGATGGACACTTCACTCTTACACACAGCATAACGCCGTCCCCGGATGGTCATCACTGATGATTTCCGTCTGGCTGGTAGGAGGTGTGATACTTGTGTCGCTGGGGATTGTAGGCGAATACATCGGCAAAATATACATTGAGGTGAAGGACCGACCGCGCTACAATGAAGAAGAACTGCTGATGCCGTCCGGCAAAACAGAATAAAAGAAGCCCATCATCATTCTACACAAAAGTTTTAAAAAGGAAAAACACTTGTCACGCTATCACACTATAATAAAGGTATAGAGAACAGTGTGTGTCTTTCTTGCCGACAAGTTGGCAAGACTTTGCCATAGGCATGGCAAAAGTTTGCCAAAAGCATGACAATGGGTTGGCAAAAGCATGACAATGGGTTGGCAAAATTACTCTCTGGCAGACAATGAGTTAACATAACTATCAAAATCGTATCGTCACATCAGTTTATATCAAAAAACACAAAATCGCTTGCGAAAGCGACATAAATGCCGTATCTTAGTACACGTGCAAGCAAACCATTTTGCTTACACATGATAAAAATCTGCTTATGGGAACATTAGGCTGCATCAATGACATGCTACAAAGGGATAAAGAGAACCGTGCTCTCCGTAAGTTGAGCAGAGGACGGATGCGGGAGCACTACAAATACCTTGTAGAAAGGAAAGGTCCTGAGAGAGCCGATGTAACCATTGAGGAAATAGAAGAAATCCGAAGAAATACTACTGAAAAGGAATTATCAGATAAAGAACATCTATTCAGGGCAAAGACGATTCTTGCAGCATGTGCTTTAGTCTTGCTTTTATTGGGAGTACTTTGTTATAAATTGTTCTTATAAGCAGGTCTGAAACCGATTGACAAGAAATCTACCCGGTTAAATTCATCAGCCATTGGCTGGCGATTGAAAGCAGATTCCCATGCTTCATAAAAAATTCGCATACTTCTTATATTCGAAGCAGAGAATCAACAATTTGGTTTCCTAAACCAATAAATTAGAAATGAAAAAATTATCTTTGCAAACACAATAAATACATTGAAAGACTTTCTGTTAGAACATGGAACATCTAAAAGCATACATTTTAGCACTTAAAAACATGAATACAGATTTTACAATTAGAATTGCCCAACAGTCTGATGCCCTTGAACTTATGAGTTTGTTTCAAGAGACAGTCCTCCATATAAACAAACGTGACTATTCAGAAGCAGAAGTGGCAGATTGGGCATCGTGCGGAAACGACCTCTCCCACATAAAAGACATGATTAAGACACATTATTTTATTGTGGCAACCAATCAACAGTCACAGATTGTCGGCTTTTCATCCATTACCCACCAAGGATATTTGCATTCTATGTTTGTTCATAAAGATTTTCAAGGTAAAGGCATTGCTACCATACTTCTAAATGAGATAGAACGGTATGCAACCGCAAGAGGAATCATGCGAATTACATCAGAAGTAAGCCTGACAGCCCATCCATTCTTTGAGAAAAGAGGCTATATAGTAGAAGTGGAACAGAAACGCAAAGCCAACCAACTTTATCTCACCAATTTTTGGATGGCGAAAAGGCTGGCTGAATGAAATCGTATAACGGACGTATTCCTGCTTGTGGTGTCTTTTGTGGTGGTTGTCCCATATACACAAGAGAAAAAAGTCCCTGCAAAGGAGCAGAACAGAATGGTTCTCGCTGTGAAAAATGTAAAACATTCCATTTATGTTGCTTGGAAAAAAGAATAACACATTGTTTCCAATGTTCTGATTTCCCATGTACTAAATTCAAAAGATTTACCAAACGTTGGCTAAAATACGGACAAAACTTCATTGAAAACCAAAAGCTTTTAAAAAACGTAGGTGAAGTTAAATTTTTAAAGTATTATAATAAGAGAATCCACAACCAACTTACCAACAATGACAAAAAATCAGGAATAAAATAATAATTTTGTACCTTTCGAAAAACATGTGTTGTAAATGACAGATTTTAATTCATACATGGGCAATATAGACACTGACTTTTTTAGGGAACTGTGTTTAAGAAACGGAGAACTACGGTATTATAAAAGAAATGAATTTATCCTCCGAGAGGGAGAAGTCGGTTCTTTCTTCGGGTTTATTGTATCCGGTGTAATCAAATATACCTGCATCAACCAAACTGAAAACAAAACATATAATGTAGGTTTTTCTTTTGCCAATGAATTTATCTCTGATTATCCCAATTGTTTATATAACATAAAATCTGAATTGAATATACAAGCAATAACCCCATGTAGAATCTACATCTGTTCTTCCGAATTACTTCTACAAGAATTTGAAGAGAACAAAAAAAATCAACGAATAGCCCGCATTGCAGCCGAACAATTATTTTTTCAGTCGTATTCACGTTACTTGGATTTGTTCAGATTTACATCGGAAAAACGCTATCTCCAACTTCTTAAAAAATGTCCAGAAATCCTACAAATGGTACCCCTAAAAGAAATTGCGTCTTACTTGAAAATAACCCCTATTCACATGAGCCGCATCAGACACAAACAGAGTTTTGACAGCAAAGAATAAACATAGGTTTAGAAATTCAATCATTTAACAATATTCCAAGACAATATTGATTCTGTCAGGAAGTTCTCTTTTATCTTTGCCCTATCCTTTGGCTGATTCAGCGAAAAGCAGGAATGAAAGGAGTTAAACATAGAGTCCTATATATGAGAACAAGAAAAGTATTTAGAATGCCATTTGATAAAATTCTTTGTTTATCAGCCAATGCTATATTAACCATTATTGCACTATGGAGTATTGCATCAGTCTTTTTCGAAAACGCCACAATTGATTCTATAATAGCCCGTTTCAGCGTGGCTTCTGCCTGCATGGCCAACCTATTTTCAAAACATCGTCTTATCCGGATAATATTCCTCATTATGGCATTTGTACTGATAATTGTTGCAACCGCCCTCTATGTCCATAAAGCAAATAAGATGTAAAATACTCAGCAGTTATTCCGTCTCATTTTTCCTTTTCTTCCACAGCTGATAACTATTGATTATATTCTGCCACAGCACATACGATCCCGGACCGACGGAAGATAACGGATTAAGATAAGTATATGCCATCCAGATGGCAAGCACCGTATTCTTTTGCCCCAGCGCCTGCCCTCCGCTGATGCGCTCACCATAATGACCGCCGATTCTCTTTCCCAAATAGAATTGTATACAGCAGGTTATCAGTCCCGCCAAGGCTATCAGCAGTTCAACAAATATCGGTGCATCACTATTGACCAACGAACGCACCGTCTGCCCTGAGACAATGGCAAGAGCCACTGCCCACAAATAGAAGGCGGCATCGTGGAACCCCAACAGACAGTGATGCGCCTTCGGCACAAACGCGCGCAGGAAGCATGCCAGCAAGAAAGGACAAAGCAACAATGGAAAAACCTTACTCAGGATTTTCAGGAATGCAACAAAAAAAGCAATGTCAGCATGAGGCTCCACCAACGGGAAAAACAAAGGAACAGCCACAGCCGCCAAAAGATTGGATAACAACGTATAGGTCGTCAGGCTGGATGCGCTTCCACCCAGTTTACCGGTAATGACAGCCGCAGCGGTTGCAGTGGGACAAATGAGGCAGACCATCGCACCTTCAAACACTTCCCGGTAAATCTCCGCCATGGGACAACACACCAACAATACCGCAACAATCAAGCAAGAAACCGTCTGGAACAGCAGTAACCATCCATGCCACGATTTGGGTTTCAGTTCATGCACCTCCACCTTGCAGAAGGTGAGCAGAAGTTGGGAAAAAATCAAAAGCGGAGTCAGGAAAGCCACTAACCCATTCACATAAGGTTTGGCAGGCGCCACAAAAGAAATGTCTGCAAAAAAGAAATATCCCAAAGTACCGGCAAGCATTGCCAAAGGCAATGCCCAGTTCTTTATAAAACGAACCAGCATACTTGATTTGCTATTTTAATTATATACCGCAAAGTTACTACAAAAAAGTGAAATGCGGAAAGATATAGTGATAGAATTGAGTTACAAGGGTTTTGGTTGAAGTGGCGATAATCCGTGAAGCCATTACAATCCCTGCCGAAGCCAAATCCTGACGCCGCTACGTTACTTGTTCGTAACCATGCCCGAAAATGCGACAAACGGGTACGAATAGCGAAACAAGGCTCTAAGGAATAGTGAGTTATCCATAACTCATGCGAAAAATCAGGTTACGGAAAAAGATTGCGCCGTTCCTCCCCGTTTTGCGTACCAACACCGGACTCTTCACCAACTAATTTTGAAACCCAAAAATTAAGGACAATGAAGAGTACATTTTCAGTAATCTACTACCTCAAGCGTCAGGTAGTGAAAAAGGACGGGACAGTTCCCGTCATGGGACGCATCACGGTGGACGGCAGCCAGACACAGTTCAGCTGCAAACTGACTGTCGATCCGAAACTGTGGGACACCAAAGGTGGACGTGTCACGGGCAGAAGCACGGCGGCACTCGAAACGAACCGTATGCTTGACAAGATGCGGGTACGCATCAACAGGCATTATCAGGAAATCATGGAGCGTGACAACTTCGTCACGGCGGAGAAGGTGAAGAACGCCTTTCTCGGACTGGAACACCGCTACCACACGCTGATGCAGGTGTTCCGCCAGCACAACGAGGACTACGAGAAGCAGGTGGAGGCAGGCATGAAAGCCAAAGGCACGCTGCTGAAGTACCGCACCGTTTACAAGCACATGCAAGAGTTCCTCGACATCCGCTACCATGTGAAGGACATCGCCCTAAAAGAGCTTACCCCGGCTTTCATCTCCGACTTCGAGATGTTCCTGCGCACGGACAAGCACTGCTGCACCAATACCGTGTGGCTGTACGTCTGCCCGTTACGGACGATGGTATTCATCGCCATCAACAACGAGTGGCTGACGCGCGACCCGTTCCGCGAGTATGAAATCAAGAAGGAGGAAACAACACGCAGTTTCCTGACCAAAGATGAGATCCGCCTGCTGATGGAGGGGAAACTGAAAAACGCCAAACAGGAATTGTACCGCGACCTCTACCTGTTCTGCGCCTTCACGGGGCTGTCGTTCGCGGATATGCGCAACCTTACGGAAGAGAATATCCGCACCTACTTCGACGAACACGAGTGGATAAACATCAACCGCCAGAAAACGGGCGTGGTGTCCAACATCCGCCTGCTCGACATCGCCAACCGCATAATCGGCAAATACCGGGGACTGTGCGGGGACGGCAGGATATTTCCCGTTCCGCATTATAACACGTGCCTTGCCGGTATCCGTGCCGTCGCCAAGCGTTGCGGCATCACCAAGCATATCACGTGGCATCAGAGCCGCCACACGGCAGCCACGACGATATTCCTCTCCAACGGTGTTCCCATCGAAACGGTCAGCTCCATGCTCGGACACAAGAGCATAAAGACGACGCAGATTTACGCAAAGATAACCAAAGAGAAGCTCAATCAGGACATGGAGAACCTTGCCGCAAGATTGAACGGCGTCGAGGAATTTGCAGGTTGCACCATCTAAAAAGAAAAGCCATGAAACGTGACACAATCATCATCGAGGACAAGGCAGTCAGCGTAACCGGTAACGACGTGTGGATGACCGCCACCGAAATAGCCGGATTGTTCCATACGACCGTCCCGGCAGTGAACGCCGCCATCAGAGCCGTCCGCAAGTCGGACGTGCTGAACGACTACGAGGTGTGCCGCTACATGCAGCTTGAAAACGGGCTGCACGCGGACGTGTACGCCCTTGAAATCATCATCCCGGTCGCTTTCAGGGTGAATACCTACAACACCCACCTGTTCCGCACATGGCTGGTGGGAAAGGCACTCTCACAAGAGAAACGGCAGACATACGTGATGTTCATACAGAACGGAAAAGCCGGGTATTGCTGATTGCACATACCCCATAAGACAAGTAAACGGGTAGCACCACAAAAGGTGTCACCCGTTTACTTTTTCATGAAACCGCCTCACTCCAGCGGCTTGCGGTAGTTCGCTTCCAGTACCCCGCGCAGCCCCGTTTCCGGGTAAAGCACCTTCCCTCCCAAAAGTATGAAGGGCAACACGCGGTTGTTGCGGTATTCCTGCAAGGTGCGCCGGCTCACACGGAGCAGTTCCGACACCTCGCCGTCCGTCAGGTAACGTTCCCCGTCCAGCGGAGGACGGTAGCTTTCCAGAAATGCGGACAGCCATTTCGAGCCTTTGCGCATATCCTGCACCACAGAGGCTATCGGCTCGTCTTCCATCGTAAAAACATCGTTGTTCTCGTTCATCATAACTTCGGATTCAGTGGGTGAATAAATCAAATCATCTGCCGTGCGGATAGAGCGTGCCGACAAGCGGTATCAGCCGCTTCACCTCCTCTGGCTTGTAATAGAACCTGCGGTTTATCTGCGAGTAGCCGATAAGCCGCCTGTCACGCAGCGTCTGCAACGTGCGCGGGCTTATTCTCAACTGCCCGCAGACCTCCTCGCCCGTGAGCCATCTTTCCATGCGCCCCGTGTCGCTTTTGCGCCTCAGGGCGGCGACCTTCTCCGAGAGTGCGCCGAATGCCGCCACCATCATCTCGAAAGTCTTTTTCTCGATAGATACTATTTCCATATTCATGTCATTTAGAGTTTGCCGCAAAGGTAACGAAACGGCATACAAGACGTATCGTTTTCCGCTGAAAGGCTGCCTGTTGCGCCGTTTGACCGGGTTACGGAGCCATCTTCCGCAAAAATCTTACGTGAGTCACGTAGTGAGTTGTTAAAGCCCCTTTTGTTTATTGCCGAATTTTGTCGCAGAAACAAAAAGAAAGGACTGAACATGAAAGTGATAACAATGGAAAGTTCCGCCTACAAGGAGATGATGGCGCAGATTGCGAACATCGCAGGGTACATCCGCGAGGCAAGGGACGAGAAGAAACGGAAGCGGGAAACCGAAGACAAGCTGCTTGACACGGCACAGGCGGCGAAGATGCTCAACGTGAGCAAGCGCACCATGCAGCGTATGCGCACCGACCACCGTATCGAGTATGTGGTGGTACGCGGAAGCTGCCGCTACCGCCTTTCCGAGATACTGCGGCTATTGGAGGACAACACAGTAAGGAACGAGGAAGGGACAATAGACACCCTGTTCCACAACCACACGCTGCGCACGGGCGGCAAACCAAAAGGAAGGAGGACATAGGTCATGGAACTGCTCACACGAAACAACTTCGAGGGCTGGATGCAGAAGCTGATGGAACGGCTCGACCGTCAGGACGAACTGCTGCTGGCGATGAAGGCTGA
Organism: Bacteroides sp. L10-4; assembly: GCF_013373675.1. Taxonomy (NCBI): domain Bacteria; kingdom Pseudomonadati; phylum Bacteroidota; class Bacteroidia; order Bacteroidales; family Bacteroidaceae; genus Bacteroides; species Bacteroides sp. L10-4. Next base: position 24,235 of record NZ_JABXJH010000026.1, on the reverse strand, counting down.
GGGGAAACAGCCCACTATCACGGAAAGCATCCGCCTTTTCGACAATCAGGATTTGTGCATGTTGCTCCAGATAAGCAAACGCACCCTCCAACGCTACCGCAGCGTAGGCGCATTGCCCTACAAGACGCTGGGCAAGAAGACCTATTACAGCGAGGAGGACGTGCTGACATTCCTTTCCAACCATATCAAGGACTTCAAAAAGGAAGATATAGCCTTCTACAAGGCTCGTATCCATAATTTCTTTCATAAATAACCCATTAAAACATTTTTCAGATGGCAAAGAAAAAAGACGAAAAGGACGTGCTGGTAGTCCGTGACGAGAAGACAGGCGAGATCAGCGTGGTAGCCGGGCTGAACGCGGACGGCACACCCAAGCGCACCCCCGCAAAAGCGGAGAACGCGCAGAGTTTCCTGCAATTCGACCGACATGGCGACGTGCTGGACAACTTCTTCAAGAACTTCTTCCGGCAGTGCAAGGAACCCAGCCGCTTCGGTTTCTACCGCATTGCGGCAGACCAAGCTGAAAATCTCTTAGAGGTGATGAAGCAACTGCTGAAAGACCCCGAAGCGAACAAGGAGCTGCTCGCCCCTCACAAGGTGGACACCTCCGACTATGAGAAGAAGGTGCAGGAAGAGATGGCAGCACAACAGACAGAGAAACAAGAACCTCAAAAACAGGAGAACATGGAACAACGGAAAGAACAGCAACAGGACAAATCCGAACAGATGCAGGGCAAACGTGGCTACCAGCCCATCGACGAGAGTAAAATCAACTGGCAGGAGCTGGAGGACAGATGGGGCGTAAAGCGGGACAACCTTGAAAAGTCCGGCGACCTTACGAAGATGCTCAACTATGGCAAGTCCGACTTGGTAAAGGTCAAACCGACCTTCGGCGGCGAATCATTCGAGCTGGACGCCCGCCTCTCCTTCAAGAAGGACGGTGAGGGAAACATCAGCCTCGTGCCGCACTTCATCCGCAAGGAGCAGAAGCTGGATGAGTACAAGGAACACAAATTCTCCGACAATGACCGGAAGAACCTCCGCGAAACGGGCAATCTCGGTAGGGTCGTGGACATTGTGGACAGGGAAACGGGCGAGATCATCCCCTCCTACATCAGCATCGACCGCAAGACGAATGAAATCACGGACATTCCGGCAAGCAGGGTGCGCATCCCGGAGCGCATCGGCAAGACGGAAATCACCACGCAGGAGCGGGACATGCTCCGCGCCGGACTGCCCGTACGCGACAAGCTCATCGAGCGCAACGACGGCAGAAAGTTCGTCACCACCCTGCAAGTGAACGTGGAGCAGCGCGGCGTGGAGTTCGTGCCGGGAACCGGCAAGTCGCCCCGTACCGCACAGACACAGGAAACCAAAGGCGACACATCGAAAAGTCAGGCGCAGGGCGGGGAAAATGCCGCACAGACCAAGAAGGAGCAACGCCGCAACACGTGGACGAACGAGGACGGCAGCATCCGCCCCATCAGCAAATGGAGCGGCGTGAGCTTCACCGACCAGCAGAAAGCCGACTATGTGGCGGGTAAAGCCGTGAAGCTGGAGAACGTGACCGACAAGCAGGGCTTCCATGCCACGATGTATATCAAGTTCAACCCGGAGAAGGGACGCCCGTACCGCTACGACACGAACCCTGACAATGCACAGCAGGTTGCTCCGTCCAACGAGAGCCGCACGCAGGTGGCGGTGAACAACGATGGCAAGACCAACGAGGCTACAAAGAATCTGAGAGAGCCGTTGCAGAAAGGTCAGACCAACCCGAAGGACGCCCGCCAGCAACAGCAGCAGGAGAAGCCGCAGAAGAAAACGGGCAAGGGCATGAAAATGTAATCCCGTGTCCGCCACTGAATCCAAAATAAAATCCAAAGTATCAACAAAAAAGAAGAAGACATGAAGACAATCATTGCAGAAAAGCCCTCCGTGGCACGTGAAATCGCCCGCATCGTGGGCGCGACAAAGAGAGAGGAAGGATATTTCGAGGGAGGCGGTTATGCCGTGACATGGGCATTCGGACACCTCGTTCAGCTTGCCATGCCCGACGGCTACGGCGTGCGCGGATTTGTCCGTGACAACCTCCCGATTATTCCCGACACATTCACGCTCGTCCCCCGTCAGGTCAGGACGGAGAAAGGTTACAAGCCCGACAGCGGCGTGGTGTCGCAGATAAAAGTCATCAAAAGACTGTTCGACACAAGCGAACATATCATCGTGGCGACCGATGCCGGACGCGAGGGAGAGCTTATCTTCCGCTACCTCTACCACTATACGGGTTGCACCACTCCTTTCGTGCGCCTGTGGATCAGCTCTCTCACCGACAAAGCTATCCGCGAGGGACTGCGGAAACTCGAAGACGGCAGCAAATACGACAACCTCTACCTCGCCGCCAAAGCGCGGAGCGAATCCGACTGGCTCGTGGGCATCAACGGCACACAGGCGTTATCCATCGCCGCCGGACACGGCACGTATTCCGTGGGGCGGGTGCAGACACCAACGTTGGCTATGGTATGTGAACGCTACTGGGAGAACCGCCGCTTTACGTCCGAAGCATTCTGGCAGCTCCATATCGCAACGGACGGTTGCGACGGCGAAGTCGTGAAATTCTCATCCTCCGAGAAATGGAAAGAGAAAGAACCGGCGATGGAACTATATAATAAGGTAAAGGCGGCAGGTTGCGCCACTGTCACGAAAGCCGAGCGCAAGGAGAAGACGGAGGAAACTCCCTTGCTCTACGACCTGACCACGCTCCAGAAAGAAGCCAACGCCAAGCACGGCTTCACGGCGGAACAGACGCTTGAAATCGCGCAGAAACTCTACGAAAAGAAGTTGATAACCTATCCGAGAACGGGAAGCCGCTACATCCCCGAAGACGTGTTTGCCGAAATTCCCAAACTGCTCGCTTTCATCGGCACACAGCCCGAATGGAAAGACAAGGTGCGGGCAAAAGCCGCCCCGACACGCCGCAGCGTGGACGACGGCAAGGTGACAGACCACCATGCCCTGCTCGTCACGGGTGAGAAACCGCTCTTCCTCTCCAAAGAGGACAATACCATCTATCAGATGATTGCCGGGCGCATGGTCGAGGCATTCTCTGAGAAATGCGTCAAGGATGTGACCACTGTCACGGCGGAATGTGCCGGAGTGGAGTTTACCGTAAAAGGCAGCGTCGTGAAGCAAACCGGATGGCGTGCCGTCTATGGCGAGGAAAAAGAGGAAATTACCATCCCCGGCTGGCAGGAAGGCGACACGCTGACACCGAAAGGCTCGTCCATTACCGAAGGAAAGACCAAACCCAAGCCGCTGCATACCGAAGCCACCCTGCTCTCGGCAATGGAAACGGCGGGCAAGGAAATTGAGGACGACGCACTGCGGCAGGCGATGAAGGACTGTGGCATCGGTACTCCCGCCACACGCGCCTCCATCATCGAAACGCTTTTCAAGCGCGGTTACATGGAACGCTGCAAGAAGTCGCTTGTTCCCACCGAAAAAGGACTTGCCCTCAATTCCGTCGTCAAGACGATGCGCATCGCCGATGTTGCCATGACGGGCGAATGGGAAAAGGAGCTGGCGCGTATCGAGCGCGGGGAACTGTCCGACGACACCTTCCGCAAGGAGATAGAGGCGTACACACGTGAGATAACCTCCGAACTGATCTCGTGCGACAAGCTCTTCGGCAGCCGTGACTCCGGCTGCGCGTGTCCCAAGTGTGGCACGGGCAGGATGCGGTTCTACGGCAAGGTGGTACGCTGCGACAACACGGAGTGCGGACTGCCCGTGTTCCGGCTGAAAGCGGGACGCACCCTGTCCGACGATGAAATCAAAGACCTGCTCACCGAAGGGCATACCAAGCTGCTCAAAGGGTTCAAGAGCAAACAGGGCAAGAGTTTCGATGCTGTTGTCGCCTTTGACGGGGAATATAACACGACTTTTGTGTTCCCGGAGGCTAAAAAGGACAAGAAATTTTCAGGACGGAAGAAATAGTATTAACTTTGCCACTTGTTCAGAGTAATGAATTGTTCTTCGATACCGGATTACACTCATACTTTGGATTTAGTGGTGGCACTCGGAGGGATACCGAGTGCCTTTTTCTTCCTTTTTCCAACCGATTATCCCGTTAATTATCAATCCGCTAAATCCAAAGTAATGAACAACAAGAAGAAAAACGAGGGTCAGACCGACTTTTCCTATTACGGTCTGTACCTGCTGGACTATCTCCGCACGAACAAGTTTGAACAGGCTGACGACACCGCTTTCATACGGGAACGGGCCGACCGTGCCGCCGAAACGTATGAGAGGGCACGGCTTGAAGGCTATCCCGCCGATGGTGCGCAGGAACTGGCGATGGACACGCTGCTGCGCGGGCTGCATTATTCCCGTTACGCCATCCTCCGCGAAGTCGTGGAAAACGAGTTTGCCGATGAAGTGCCGGAAGAGAAGCGTGAAGCCTTTGTCCTGAAACTGCTGCCGCTTGTCGGCAACGTGTTCTCCGTCTATGACCTCTCGGATGACAATTTCGCCCTGTCTTCCGATTACGACCTGCTCTACACGGAGCTGACGGGAGCAACCGTCCTTTACTTAGACGAATATGGCGTTTAACCGCAAACAGAAACTGCGGGACAACATCGAGGCGATACGGACGGCATTCATCCTTGACAGGGAAAATAGGACAGCGACAACCGAAGAGCGTGCCATACTTCAAAGGTACTGCGGTTTCGGCGGTCTGAAATGTATCCTCAACCCTGCAAAGGAACTGACGGATGCCGTCCGGTGGGCGAAATCCGACCTCGAACTGTTCGCCCCGACGGTGGAGCTGCACAGGCTTATCCGTGAGAACAGCAAGGACGAAACAGAGTACAAGCGGTTTGTGGATTCGCTGAAAGCGTCCGTGCTGACCGCTTTCTACACCCCCAAAGAGATAACCGACACCATCGCGGACGTGCTGGCAGATTACAGCGTCCGCCCCGCCCGTATGCTCGAACCGTCGGCAGGTGTCGGCGTGTTCGTGGATTCCATGCTGCGGCACAGCCCCAATGCGGATGTGATGGCTTTCGAGAAGGATCTGCTCACGGGTACAATCTTGAGGCATCTCTATCCCGACCAGAAAATGCGCACCTGCGGTTTTGAGAAAATCGAAAGACCGTTCAACAATTATTTCGACTTGGCGGTGTCCAACATTCCGTTCGGTGACATTGCCGTGTTCGACGCGGAGTTTCAGCGGAGCGACTCTTTCGGCAGACGCTCCGCCCAGAAAACCATCCACAACTATTTCTTTCTCAAAGGACTGGATGCCGTGCGTGACGGCGGTATCGTGGCGTTCATCACCTCGCAAGGGGTATTGAATAGCACCAAGACCTCCGTGCGTAACGAGCTGTTCAGTCAGGCCAATCTGGTATCCGCGATACGCCTGCCCAACAACCTGTTCACGGACAACGCGGGCACGGAGGTGGGCAGTGACCTGATTGTCCTGCAAAAGAACCTCAGCAAGAAGGAAATGTCGCAGGACGAGCGGCTGATGACCGTGATACAGACGGACACGAAAACCGCCCTGACCGACAACGCCTATTTCATCCACCACCCGGAACGCATCGTGCATACGATGGCGAAACTTGACACAGACCCCTACGGGAAGCCCGCTATGGTTTATCTGCACGAGGGCAAGGCAGCAGGCATCGCCGGGGATTTGCGCCGTATGCTCGACGAGGATTTCCATTACAGGCTTGCCATGCGCTTGTATTCGGGTTCAATCCGGCAGGCAGGAACGGAAGAAAAAGTTGCCGTTCAAAATAAAGTAGAGCGTCCTGCCATAAAATTGGAAACAGTATCCTCGGCGCAGACGGTGGAAACTCCGACAGAAAAGCCGCAACCCGCAGATGAAAAGCCGGAGATAGAACCGCGCCCGCAATATTCCGCAGGCGTGCAGCTCACCCTGCTTGACCTCTGGGGGATGACGGAAGAGGTCAGCCAACCGAAAACCTCCAAAAAGAAAAAGACGGTGAAAAAGGCAGTTACGGCAAAGTCCACTCCGCCCAAACCGAAAGTCACGGTTACACCGACAGCTCCAACTGCAAAACCCGCAATGGAGAATAAGGAGGTGAAAGCGGAGAACACCGCCAAGCCTGCCGACCCGGACGACATCTATGCCACACTGGACTGGGATACCAATCCTCCCATCAACGGTTTCTATGAAATGATGATGGGTTTGACGCCGGAGCGTAGGAAAGAACTTCGGGAACTGGCAAGGCAGCATAACGAGAAACAAGTGGCGGAAAAGACGGAAGTGAAAGCCGTGCCGGAAACTTCCCGTGAGCAGCCACGACAGGAGGAAACACAGCCGGAGGCAGTCGCCGCACCTGCCGTTACAGATACCCCATCGGAAGCGGTGGGGACTTTCCTTTTCCCCGACATCGAAGCGGAAAAGCCGAAGGAGGAAGTCGTGGACCTTTCTCCGCGTGCCTACCACCGCACGCCGGAGATGCACCTGCGCGAAGGGTCGCTGGTGGCTGACCGGGGGCGTCATAACATCGGCTACCTGAAAGACATCACGCCATACGGGGCGACATTCCAGCCGCTCGACCTGAAAGGATACCAGAAGGAAAAGGCGTTGTTGTATGTGTCGCTGCGTGACGCCTACGAGCGTCTGTACCGTTATGAATCGCTCCGGCGCGAGGCAAATGTTCCGTGGCGAGAGCATCTGAATACCTGTTACGATGAGTTTGTCATGCGCTACGGCAACCTCAACGCCAAGCAGAACGTGAAGTTAGTGATGATGGATGCGGGCGGGCGCGACATCCTTTCGCTGGAACGGATGGAAAACGGAAAGTTCGTCAAGGCGGACATCTTCGAGCATCCTGTTTCCTTCGCGGTGGAGAGCCATGCCAACGTAGGCTCTCCCGAAGAAGCCCTGTCTGCGTCGCTCAACAAATATGGTACGGTCAATCTCGACTATATGCGGGAGATAACCGACAGCACGGCGGAGGATTTGCTCACTGCCCTGCAAGGGCGCATCTACTACAATCCGCTCGTGACCGGTTACGAAATCAAAGACCGTTTCATCGCCGGAAATGTCATAGAGAAAGCGGAACGCATAGAGGCATGGATGGGTGACAATCCCGAAAATGAGCGTATGCCGGAGGTGAAGCAGGCGTTGGAGGCTCTGAAAGATGCCGAGCCGCAGCGCATCGCCTTCGAGGATCTGGACTTCAATTTCGGGGAACGCTGGATTCCGACGGGTGTCTATGCCGCCTACATGAGCCGGCTGTTCGACACGGAGGTGAAAATCGCCTATTCCGCAAGCATGGACGAGTTTTCGGTGGTGTGCGGCTACCGCACCATGAAAATCACGGACGAGTTTCTGGTGAAGGGGTATTACCGGAACTATGACGGTATGCACCTCCTAAAACACGCCCTGCACAACACCTGCCCTGACATGATGAAGTCCATCGGCAAGGACGAGCATGGCAACGACATCAAGATGCGCGACAGCGAGGGAATACAACTCGCCAACGCCAAGATTGACGAGATACGAAACGGCTTCTCCGAATGGCTCGAAGAGCAGTCGCCGCAGTTCAAGGAGCGGCTTGTGACGATGTATAACCGCAAGTTCAACTGTTTCGTGCGCCCGCGCTACGACGGCTCCCATCAGACCTTTCCCGACCTCAACCTGAAAGGGCTGGCAAGCCGGGGTATCAAGAGCGTCTATCCCTCACAGATGGATTGCGTCTGGATGTTGAAACAGAACGGCGGCGGAATTTGCGACCACGAGGTGGGAACCGGTAAGACGCTGATAATGTGCATCGCCGCGCATGAGATGAAGCGTCTGAATTTGGCACACAAGCCGATGATTATCGGGCTGAAAGCCAACGTTGCGGAGATTGCAGCCACCTATCAGGCGGCATATCCCAACGCACGTATTCTGTACGCTTCGGAGAAGGACTTTTCGACCGCCAACCGTGTGCGCTTCTTCAATAATATAAAGAACAACGACTACGATTGCGTCATCATGTCGCACGACCAGTTCGGCAAGATACCGCAGTCGCCGGAATTGCAGCAGCGCATCCTGCAAGCAGAGCTTGACACGGTGGAGGAAAACCTCGAAGTGCTACGGCAGCAGGGAAAGAACGTGTCGCGGGCGATGCTGAAAGGATTGGAGAAGCGCAAGCACAACCTTGAAGCGAAGCTGGAGAAGGTGGAACACGCCATAAAGTCACGCACGGACGACGTGGTGGATTTCAAGCAGATGGGCATCGACCACATCTTCATAGATGAGAGCCACCAGTTCAAGAATCTGACTTTCAACACGCGCCACGACCGTGTGGCGGGATTGGGAAACAGCGAGGGAAGCCAGAAGGCACTTAACATGCTCTTTGCCATACGCACCATACAGGAGCGCACAGGAAAAGACTTGGGTGCGACCTTCCTCTCCGGCACGACTATCAGCAACTCACTGACTGAATTGTACCTGCTGTTCAAGTACCTGCGCCCGAAGGAGCTGGAACGGCAGGACATAAGGTGTTTCGACGCTTGGGCGGCGATATTTGCCAAGAAGACGACGGATTTTGAATTTAACGTGACGAACAATGTGGTCCAGAAGGAGCGTTTCCGCTACTTCATCAAAGTGCCGGAGCTTGCCGCCTTCTATAATGAAATCACGGACTACCGCACGGCGGAGGATGTGGGCGTTGACCGTCCTGCCAAGAACGAGATACTGCACCATATACCGCCCACGCCGGAACAGGAGGACTTCATACAGAAACTGATGCAGTTCGCCAAGACGGGCGATGCCACCTTGTTGGGCAGGCTGCCGCTTTCGGAAACGGAAGAAAAGGCGAAGATGCTCATCGCCACGGACTATGCCCGGAAAATGGCACTCGACATGCGCATGATAGACCCGAATTACGAAGATCATCCCGACAACAAAGCGAGTCACTGTGCCAAGATGATCGCGGAGTATTATCAAAAATACGACGCCCAGAAAGGCACGCAGTTCGTTTTCTCTGATTTGGGGACATACCAGCCGGGCGACGGGTGGAACGTCTATTCGGAAATCAAGCGCAAACTGACGGAGGACTACGGTATACCGCCAAGCGAGGTGCGCTTCATTCAGGAGTGCAAGACCGACAAGGCGCGGAAGGCGGTGATAGACGCCATGAACGCCGGGACGGTGCGTGTGCTGTTCGGCTCTACCTCTATGCTCGGAACGGGTGTGAACGCCCAGAAACGGTGTGTGGCTATCCATCATCTCGATACGCCGTGGCGACCGTCCGACTTGCAACAGCGTGACGGACGCGGAGTTAGGGCAGGTAATGAGATTGCCAAACATTTCGCCGGGAACAACGTGGATGTAATCATCTACGCGGTGGAGAAGTCACTGGACAGCTACAAGTTCAACCTCCTGCACTGCAAGCAGACTTTCATAAGCCAGCTCAAAAGCGGTGCGATGGGTGCGCGTACCATCGACGAGGGGGCAATGGACGAAAAATCGGGCATGAATTTCTCGGAATACATGGCGTTGCTCTCCGGCAATACCGACCTGTTGGACAAGGCGAAACTGGAAAAGCGGATCGCATCGCTCGAAGGGGAACGCAAGTCGTTCAACAAGGGCAAGCGTGATTCGGAGTTCAAGCTGGAGTCAAAGACCGGCGAGTTGCGCAACAACACGGCTTTCATAGATGCCATGACGGAGGACTGGAACCGCTTCCTGTCGGTGGTGCAGACCGACAAGGAGGGCAACCGCCTTAATATAATAAAGGTGGACGGAGTGGATTCCGCCGATGAGAAGGTCATCGGAAAGCGTTTGCAGGAGATAGCCAAGAATGCCACGACCGGAGGGTTGTACACGCAGGTCGGTGAACTTTACGGTTTTCCGATAAAGGTGGTGAGCGAAAGGATACTCAAAGAGGGATTGGAGTTCACCGACAACCGCTTCGTGGTCGAGGGGAACTACAAGTACACCTACAACAACGGGCATCTGGCGATGGCTGACCCGTTGGCCGCCGCCCGCAACTTCCTCAACGCGATGGAGAGGATACCCTCCATCATCGACCAGTACAAGGCGAAGAACGAGGTGCTGGAGATGGAGATACCGCAGTTACAGGAGATAGCGGGTAAGGTGTGGAAGAAGGAGGACGAGCTGAAGCAGTTGAAGTCCGAACTTGCCGCCCTTGACCGAAAAATTCAGCTGGAGCTTGCGCCACCCACGCCCGAAGTCGCAGAAAAGGAGAATGAAGGGCAACAGCTCAAGCCGGAAGCGGAAGATGTGAGGAACAGGCAGGCGCAATATCCCGAAAATGCACCGCCGCAGATACGCAGTCCGGCGGATAGTATCGTTGCCAACCATGTCATAATCGGGCGTCCGGGACTGTATGCCAAGGAGGAAACCCGGTCCAAAGGATTGAAAATATAACCTAAGGAATTTTATCTGAAGTATTAATAAGGGCTATCCCAAAAGGTCTAAAAGTAAATTTTATCCTTTCTGCAAGTATCTATAGGATGGCAACTGCATTTTTTTCTTTTTGGGCAGCCCTTATTAAAATTTATTCTTATTTTAGGTTATATACATTCATGTCCATTTATGTAAAAAATTCCTGCTGACCTTGTTTATGTCTTGTCAGTCACCATTTGCAAAACCATATTTGACCCTCAAAGAGGCTGAATTTGATAAGTAACTTGCTACATACTCATAATAAGGAGCTAAATAGAACACGAATGGGAAATACACAAATGCTAAACTAAAGAAGATATTGGCCAAAATAAACGCTATACCGAGAGAGAAACTTGATTTTTCAACTTCCTAAAACGGTGTTGTTCAAACATTTCTACTTATTTGTACTTGCCAGTTGAACCTACGCTTCCCTAATAAAATGTCTATGGTAAAAAGTTAAAAAATCCTCCCACTTTTGTTAGATATATTTTTTTGTGTAATTTTGTAATCGTTATGCGGCAGTAATAATATACATATTAATACGAGTTAGTAATCCTGTAGTTCTCATATGCTACGAGGAGGTATTAAAAGGTGCGTTTCGACAATGCATCTACTGTAGTATATTATTGCTTAATCCAAATGAATATTATAAATTTAGGAATTCTTGCTCACATTGATGCAGGAAAAACTTCCGTAACCGAGAATCTGCTGTTTGCCAGTGGAGCAACGGAAAAGTGCGGCCGTGTGGATAATGGTGACACCATAACGGACTCTATGGATATAGAGAAACGTAGAGGAATTACTGTCCGGGCTTCTACGACATCTATTATCTGGAATGGAGTGAAATGCAATATCATTGACACTCCGGGACACATGGATTTTATTGCGGAAGTGGAGCGGACATTCAAAATGCTTGATGGAGCAGTCCTCATCTTATCCGCAAAGGAAGGCATACAAGCGCAGACAAAGTTGCTGTTCAGTACTTTACAAAAGCTGCAAATCCCGACAATTATATTTATCAATAAGATTGACCGTGCCGGTGTGAATTTGGAGCGTTTGTATATGGATATAAAAACAAATCTGTCGCAAGATGTCCTGTTTATGCAAACTGTTGTCGATGGATCGGTTTATCCGGTTTGCTCCCAAACATATATAAAGGAAGAATACAAAGAATTTGTATGCAACCATGACGACGATATATTAGAACGATATTTGGCGGATAGCGAAATTTCACCGGCTGATTATTGGAATACGATAATCGCTCTTGTGGCAAAAGCCAAAGTCTATCCGGTGCTACATGGATCAGCAATGTTCAATATCGGTATCAATGAGTTGTTGGACGCCATTTCTTCTTTTATACTTCCTCCGGCATCAGTCTCAAACAGACTTTCAGCTTATCTCTATAAGATAGAGCATGACCCCAAAGGGCATAAAAGAAGTTTTCTTAAAATAATTGACGGAAGTCTGAGACTTCGAGACGTTGTAAGAATCAACGATTCGGAAAAATTCATCAAGATTAAAAATCTAAAGACTATTTATCAGGGCAGAGAGATAAATGTTGATGAAGTGGGTGCCAATGATATCGCGATTGTAGAAGATATAGAAGATTTTCGAATCGGAGATTATTTAGGTGCTAAACCTTGTTTGATTCAAGGATTATCTCATCAGCATCCCGCTCTCAAATCCTCCGTCCGGCCAAATAAGCCCGAAGAGAGAAGCAAGGTGATATCCGCTCTGAATACATTGTGGATTGAAGACCCGTCTTTGTCCTTTTCCATAAACTCATATAGTGATGAATTGGAAATCTCGTTATATGGTTTGACCCAAAAGGAAATCATACAGACATTGCTGGAAGAACGATTTTCCGTAAAGGTCCATTTTGATGAGATCAAGACTATCTACAAAGAACGACCTATAAAAAAGGTCAATAAGATTATTCAGATCGAAGTACCACCCAACCCTTACTGGGCCACAATAGGGCTGACTCTTGAACCCTTACCGTTAGGGGCAGGGTTGCAAATCGAAAGTGACATCTCCTATGGTTATCTGAACCATTCTTTTCAAAATGCCGTTTTTGAAGGGATTCGTATGTCTTGCCAATCTGGTTTACATGGATGGGAAGTGACAGATCTGAAAGTAACTTTTACTCAAGCCGAGTATTATAGCCCGGTAAGTACACCTGCTGATTTCAGACAGCTGACCCCTTATGTCTTCAGGCTGGCTTTGCAACAGTCAGGTGTGGACATTCTCGAACCGATGCTCTGTTTTGAGTTGCAGATACCCCAAGTAGCGAGTTCCAAAGCTATTACAGATTTGCAAAAACTGATGTCTGAGATTGAAGACATCAGTTGTAATAATGAGTGGTGTCATATTAAAGGGAAAGTTCCATTAAATACAAGTAAAGACTATGCCTCAGAAGTAAGTTCGTACACTAAGGGCTTAGGCATTTTTATGGTTAAGCCATGTGGGTATCAAATAACAAAAGACGGTTATTCTGATAATATCCGCATGAACGAAAAAGATAAACTTTTATTCATGTTCCAAAAATCAATGTCATTAAAATAATGGAGCGGTCAGGAAATTTCTATAAGGCAATACGGTTGGGATATATACTTATCTCCATTCTTATCGGATGTATGGCATATAATAGCCTCTATGAATGGCAGGAGATAGAAGCATTAGAACTTGGCAATAAAAAAATAGACGAGCTCCGAAAAGAAATAAACAATATCAATATTCAAATGATAAAATTTTCTCTATTGGGTGAAACAATACTGGAATGGAACGATAAAGATATCGAGCATTACCATGCACGGCGTATGGCAATGGACAGTATGCTCTGCCGTTTCAAGGCCACCTATCCAGCAGAGCGCATCGATAGTGTGCGCAGTCTTTTAGAGGATAAGGAACGACAGATGTTCCAGATAGTCCGGTTAATGGATGAACAACAATCTATTAACAAGAAGATAGCCAATCAAATTCCGGTTATTGTACAGAAAAGTGTGCAGGAACAGTCCAAAAAGCCAAAACGAAAAGGTTTCTTAGGCATATTCGGCAAAAAAAAGGAAGTAACTCCAGCAGTATCAACCACTATCCTTCATTCGGTCAATAGAAACGTAATCAGCGAACAGAAAGTGCAGGATCGCCAATTGTCGGAACAAGCCGACAGCCTTGCAGCTCGTAATGCAGAACTTAACAGACAACTGCAAGAATTGATTTGCCAAATAGAAGAAAAGGTACAAACCGAACTGCAAAGCCGGGAAAACGAAATAGTTGCCATGCGTGAAAAGTCATTTATGCAAGTAGGCGGTTTAATGGGATTCGTTCTTCTATTGTTGTTAATTTCCTACATCATCATACATCGTGATGCAAAAAGCATTAAACAATACAAGCACAAGACAACTGATTTGATAAGGCAACTGGAACAATCCGTACAACGGAACGAGGCACTGATAACGTCAAGGAAGAAGGCGGTACATACTATCACCCATGAACTGCGCACACCGCTGACAGCAATAACAGGCTATGCCGGACTGATACGGAAAGAACAGTGTGAGGATAAGTCCGGGCAGTATATCCAAAACATACTGCAATCCTCCGACCGTATGCGGGATATGCTTAACACTTTGCTTGACTTCTTCCGCCTGGACAACGGCAAGGAACAGCCCCGTCTGTCACCCTGCCGGATTTCAGCAATCACGCACACACTTGAAACGGAGTTCATGCCTGTTGCCGTGAACAAAGGGCTGTCCTTGTCCGTGAAGACTGGACACGATGCCATTGTATTGACCGACAAAGAGCGAATAATACAAATCGGGAATAACCTGCTGTCAAACGCTGTCAAGTTCACAGAAGAAGGCGGTGTTTCTTTGATTACTGAATATGATAATGGAGTTCTGACACTGGTCGTTGAAGATACAGGTACAGGCATGACAGAAGAGGAACAGAAACAAGCGTTCGGTGCGTTTGAACGTCTATCAAATGCCGCCGCAAAGGAGGGTTTCGGGCTTGGGCTTGCCATAATGCGTAATATTGTGTCGATGCTTGGCGGAACAATCCGTTTAGACAGCAAGAAAGGGAAAGGCAGTCGTTTCACAGTTGAAATTTCTATGCAGGAAGCTGAAGAACAGCTTGGATATACAAGCAATACACCTGTTTATCATAACAATAAATTCCATGATGTTGTCGCCATTGACAATGATGAGGTATTACTTCTGATGCAGAAAGAGATGTATTCCCAAGAAGGAATACACTGCGACACTTGCACCGATGCTGCGGCACTGATGGAAATGATACGCCAGAAAGAATACAGCCTGTTGCTGACAGACTTGAATATGCCCGATATAAACGGTTTCGAATTGCTGGAACTGTTGCGTTCGTCCAACGTGGGCAATTCACCAACAATCCCGGTGGTTGTGGCAACCGCTTCGGGCAGTTGTAACAAAGGGGAACTATTGGCAAAAGGCTTTGCCGGATGCCTGTTCAAACCGTTCTCCATATCGGAACTGATGGAGGTTTCCGACAGGTGTGCCATAAAAGCGACACCGGACGGGAAACCGGACTTTTCCGCCTTATTGTCCTATGGCAATGAAGCCGTCATGCTGGAAAAGTTGATAACTGAAACAGAAAAGGAAATGCAGGCGGTACGGGATGCAGCAAAAGAAAAAGACCTGCAAAAGCTGGATTCCCTGATCCACCACCTGCGCAGTTCGTGGGAGGTGCTCCGTGCCGACCAACCGCTGAATGTACTTTACGGATTGCTTCGTGGCGATGCTCTCCCGGATGGTGAAGCGTTAAGCCATGCCGTGACTGCCGTGCTGGATAAGGGAGTGGAAATAATACGGTTGGCAGAAGAGGAAAGGAGAAAATACGAAGATGAATAAGACAAAAATAATTGTGGTGGAAGACAACATCGTGTATTGCGAATATGTCTGCAATATGCTGTCACGGGAGGGCTACCGCAATATGAAGGCTTACCACCTCTCAACCGCGAAGAAACATCTGCAACAGGCAACAGATAATGATATCGTGGTTGCCGACCTGCGTCTGCCTGACGGCAGTGGCATAGACCTTTTGTGCTGGATGCGAAAGGAGGGAAAGATGCAGCCCTTCATCATTATGACCGACTACGCCGAAGTTAATACCGCCGTGGAAAGCATGAAACTCGGCTCGATAGACTATATTCCCAAACAGCTTGTGGAGGATAAACTTGTCCCCCTGATCCGTTCCATACTGAAAGAACGTCAGGCAGGACAACGCCGTATGCCTATATTCGCCCGTGAAGGTTCCGCCTTTCAGAAAATCATGCACCGCATAAGGCTGGTAGCCGCCACCGATATGAGCGTGATGATATTTGGTGAGAACGGCACGGGCAAGGAGCATATTGCCCACCTGTTGCATGACAAGAGCAAACGTGCAGGCAAGCCATTTGTGGCGGTGGACTGCGGTTCACTCTCCAAAGAGCTTGCACCGTCGGCTTTCTTCGGACACGTCAAAGGTGCATTTACAGGTGCGGACAATGCCAAGAAAGGATATTTCCATGAGGCGGAAGGCGGCACGTTGTTTCTGGACGAGGTAGGAAACCTCGCGTTGGAAACCCAACAGATGTTGCTCCGTGCCATACAGGAGAGGCGGTATCGCCCGGTCGGAGACAAGGCAGACCGGAATTTCAATGTCCGCATCATCGCTGCTACCAATGAAGATTTGGAGGTATCGGTGAATGAAAAGCGTTTTCGGCAGGATCTTCTGTACCGCCTGCACGACTTCGGGATAACCGTTCCTCCGTTGCGTGACTGTCAAGAAGACATTATGCCGCTGGCAGAGTTCTTCCGTGATATGGCAAACAGAGAGCTGGAGTGTAGCGTGAGCGGGTTCAGTTCCGAAGCACGTAAAGCGTTGCTGACACACGCATGGCCGGGCAACGTGCGGGAACTTCGGCAGAAAGTTATGGGTGCTGTATTGCAGGCGCAGGAAGGTGTTGTCATGAAAGAGCATCTGGAACTTGCCGTGACGAAACCGACCTCTACTGTCAGCTTCGCCTTGCGCAATGACGCGGAGGATAAGGAGCGGATATTGCGTGCGTTGAAACAGGCAAACGGCAACCGGAGTGTCGCCGCAGAACTGCTCGGCATAGGCAGGACAACACTATACAGCAAACTTGAAGAGTATGGACTTAAATATAAATTCAAGCAATCATAGCCCGTAATTCACTGAATTTGGCTATCTTTGCATAACATTTGAGAAAAACGGCGATTGGCAGGAGCTTTTCGCCGCCAACATATAGGATAAGACCGCAAGGCGTTTCAAGCGAAAATCTGGTAAATTGGAACTACGGAGACGATTGCGTGATGCTTATGCTATGCTTACGCATAGCGTGCATTCACGTACTCTCCGTAAAGGCTTTACCAGAGCCATCGCTTGAAGGTAGTGTGAATTGCACGCTACTTTTTTACCCTTGCCTAACGAAAGGAAACGATTATGGGTAAAGTTCAGATTCTCGCCGTACTGACGATGGACGGATGTCTTTCTTCAGAGTTATATGATAAAGCACATCAGGATTTGTGCCTTGACCGTTGCGGTCTTGATGAAATCAGGAAGAAAGCCTTTTACCGTGTGACACCGGACTATTCCATTTCAATGCTGCACGAATGGAGAAAAGACTGCACAAACATCCGTTACCTCGCGGAAGCCACACCGGACACGGCAGACTATATAAACGGACTGCTGCGGATGCACGCTGTGGATGAAATCATACTATACACCGTTCCTTTCATATCCGGAAGCGGACGACATTTTTTTAAGTCGGCTCTGCCAGAGCAACACTGGACGCTTTCCTCTTTGAAAAGCTATCCCAACGGTGTATGTCGCATTATCTATATCCTTGATAAAAAAGCAAGATAGCCAAAATGTGCGGCAAGCATACATTTCTATTTTCAGGAATAGAATAAATGTTCCGATTACAAACAATTTAAGTCGGAGATAATTTGTCCTTGTGAAAAAATACTGAATTTTATACCTCTGAAATCCAGCACTTTGTAAAATTGAGTGTTGGATTTTTTATTTTCTGCCGCGTTTTTTGCCAATTATATTCATGTGCGCACGCAGAAAACAAAGTGTAATTTTCAAAATTGACAGAACCATGAATTATTTCTTGCTGGCGGAAACCGACTTTTTCCGCCTGATAAACGAAGCCGGCGACTGCAATATGGAAACGGCATACACGGCTTTCGCCACCCAAGTGATCGAACTGTGCAACGGCGGCATGGACATGAACCTTACCGTCATCGCGCTTGCCTACATCGAAATCGAGTTGCAGCACCATCCCGTACGTAATCTGTCAGAAGAAAAAAGAGAGATTGCCGCCTACGTCAGCAAGGCTCTGTCTTTCGTAAGAAAGATGCAGAAATTCCTTGCCACGCCCCAAGTGCCACCACTAATATCCGCCAACAACGCAACAGAAACCACCGCCAGCCTTCTTCAATGGACGGGCAATGCCATCGACCTCGTGGAACTTATCTACGGCATAGACGTGATGGGCTGCATCAACAACGGCAATATGCCGCTCAAACAGCTCGCCCCACTTCTCTATAAGATATTCGGGGTTGATTCTAAAGACTGCTACCGCTTCTACACTGATATCAAACGCCGGAAGAACGAAAGCCGCACCTATTTCATTGACAGGATGCAGGAAAAACTGAACGAGAGAATGTTGCGTGATGAGGAGTTGGAGCGGATGAGAAAATAAAAAAATATCCATTACATATGAGAAGACAGGAATACTCGTATCCTGTCTTTTTATTTTCATTTAATTATATATTAATTAGCACAATATATGTGAGTTTTTCATTCCTATAAGGACAAATTTCAGAAACGTATGTCTGGTAAATTATTGAGTCATCATAGTATGAACATATATCATTACTAAAAACAATGAAACAACTTCCATAAGATTGTGGTTGTAAAAATCGCCATTTAATAGCCCGTTTTTTTTGTAAAATTCGCCAATTAAAAAAATATGATTATCTTTGCATTATATTTTATAAGGTATGGAAACAGTAAATAGAATACTTCAAGAGAAGATTACAGCACGAATCGCGCCCAATAAAGCAGTACTGATTTTTGGTGCTCGCCGTGTTGGTAAAACGGTAATGATGCGTAAAATTGTGGACAACTATTCAGGTAGGACGATGATGCTCAACGGCGAAGACTACGACACATTAGCACTATTGGAGAATCGCTCAATAGCCAATTATCGGCATTTATTGGATGGTATTGATTTGCTGGCTATTGATGAGGCACAGAACATACCACAAATCGGTAGTATTCTGAAGTTGATAGTTGATGAAATACCGGGAATAAGTGTCTTGGCAAGTGGTTCTTCGTCATTCGATTTGCTGAATAAGACTGGTGAACCGTTGGTCGGCCGCAGTACGCAATTTCTCCTTACACCATTCTCGCAACGGGAAATCGCACAGACGGAAACGGCACTTGAAACCCGCCAGAACCTCGAAGCGCGCTTGATTTACGGTTCCTATCCCGAAGTAGTAATGATGGAGAACTATGAACGTAAAACAGACTACCTACGTGATATTGTCGGTGCATACCTGCTTAAAGATATCTTAGCAATTGACGGCTTAAAAAATTCGAGCAAGATGCGCGATCTACTGCGATTGATAGCTTTTCAGTTGGGCAGCGAAGTTTCTTACGAAGAGTTAGGTAAACAACTCGGCATGAGCAAGACGACCGTTGAAAAATACCTCGACCTATTGGAAAAGGTCTTCGTTATCTATCGTCTGGGGGCTTATTCGCGTAACCTACGCAAGGAGGTTACAAAAGCTGGCAAGTGGTACTTCTACGACAACGGCATTCGCAATGCCATTATCGGGGCTTTCTCACCGCTGGCCATTCGGCAGGATGTCGGTGCGCTGTGGGAGAACTACATCATCGGAGAGCGGCGCAAAGCGAACTTCAATGAGGGACTGCACAGGGAGTTCTATTTCTGGCGCACCTACGACAAACAGGAAATCGACCTGATTGAGGAGAGTGCCGACAGTCTTACCGCCTTGGAGTTCAAGTGGGGAAATAAAATGCCGGCCGCACCGAAAGCCTTCCAAGAAGCCTATCCCTATGCCGAGTTTCATGTGGTAAATCGGGAGAATTATTTGGAGTTCGTATAATCAATAAATTACGTATATGGAAACAAAACTACAATCCAAACAGCAATATCCGCGGTTTATCCAAAATAAACCGTGTGGTATTGACAAATTCGATGGAGGTTCGCAAGAAAGGTTGGCAAAAACTATTGCTCGCCATTTTTGTCAGAATGATTCATTGGATGAGGAATGTACTTTACCTCGAATTATCGGCATCGAAGGTATTTGGGGATCTGGAAAATCCAACGTGGTTAAAATGTTGGAACGTGAATTATCAGACGACTATTACTTTTTTGAGTATGACGCATGGGGACATCAAGAGGACTTGCAACGCCGCTCTATATTGGAATTGCTTACAAGCAAACTTATTGATGATGGTATCCTATCTGGAAATGCAACAATAAAAGTCAAAGGTGGAGGTACGAAAACCGTATCATGGTCTGAAAAGCTGAAATATTTATTAGCCCGTAAAACGGAGACCGTAACCGAAAAATATCCCCTTATCAGTAATGGTATGGTTGCGGCATTTTTGGTTGCAGTTTTAACTCCGATATTTACATTTATTGCGTATGCAGTAAAACCTACACCCACAACATGGTGGTTTTCTTTATTGTCTATTATCATAGCTGCACTGCCAGTTCTTATTGCATTGTGCGTTTGGAAATGGGCATATAGCAAAGATCATAAATATGGATGGAGTTATATGTTAGCTATTTATCAAGATAAAGTCGAAAAGGACGTTTGCTATGAGACTTTGAGCGAAGACGAACCAACGGTTTACGAGTTCAAAACATGGATGCAAGACATTTCTGATTTTATCAAGGAAAAAGGACAACGTAAATTAGTCCTTGTTTTTGACAACATGGATCGTCTCCCCGCTGAAAAAGTAAAAGAATTATGGTCTTCTATCCATACGTTCTTCGCCGATAGCGGTTTTGAAAATGTTTGGGCTGTTATTCCTTTCGATGAAACACATTTAGCTTGTGCATTCGGAGATGAGACCGACGAACAAACGAAACAACTGACCAAGTATTTTATCAATAAAACTTTCCCTATTGTTTATCGTGTTGCTCCTCCTGTTATTACCGACTATCGAAGTATATTCAACAAACTGTTTGTTGAAGCATTTGGAGAAACAGAAAATGAAGCGAAAGAAACTATAAATCGGATATTCAGATTGGTAAATCCTAATGCCAATGTTAGGGAAATTATATCATATATCAATGAGATGGTCGCTCTTAAACAAGAGTGGTGTAACGAAATTTTGATGATAAACATAGCATTGTTCTGTTTGAAGAAGACGGATATTCTGGCAAATCCAGTAGAACAAATATTGTCCGGCGACTATCTGAATGGCATTCAAACAATAATTAACAATGATCTGCAAACACAACGCGAAATTGCAGCTTTGGTATATGGTGTCGATGTTGAAGATGCTCGACAAATTCCATTGAAAAAATATATTGAAGGCTGCATCAACGGAGAAGAAGACCACGACATAAATCAATATGCAGAGACTAATAAACAATTTGACACTGTATTAGAAGAAGTTATACAATGTATGGACAATGCGCTTATCGATAAGATTATACATTGTTTGCATAAATTAACTCGAAAGAGCGATGTTATTCTGCGTGTATGGCAAAGAATAGCACAATTGAAATTAAAAGAATCCATAGAGAAGCAGGTGTTCCCTGTCGAATACCAAGAACTGCTGTTGCATTTAGACACGGAAAGCCAAAACCATGTGATTGCTCAATTATATAAGAAGATAGTTCGGTTCAATGACTTCAATGGCGGCGACTATTTCAAAACGTTAGATGCAATAGACAGGTTTATTGCGCAAAATAAGTTGGCGTGCGATTTTACGTCATTGATTGAAGCAAAAACAGTCAAGCCAAATACATTTATCGATTATATTCAAGCTGCAAATGCAACAGATGCTGCCTATCGGGATAACGCGACAACTAAAGCATATAAATATTATCAAGTAGCAACAAATTCGGAGGCGCTCGATAATTATTTGGCAAACTTACTACCCGATAATTTCGACCATGCAGATATTGTAAAAACGTTAAAAGATAATTCTACCTATACGTTTCCAACGCTTTTGCAAGCGATCACGAATTGCATTGATGAACAGAATGTAAATAAAGATAATATAGGGGCTATATTTACAACCTATCGTTTATTGGCATCTGACGAAGAAAGACCTTTACCTGTAACGTTAGATTCAACCTACATAAATCAGTTGCATTCTGAATTAGAAACTGATGGCCGAAACATTAAAGAGTCTGGATATTACGATTTAGTCGCCATGCAATTGGCACATGGTCATTCCGTTTCCTTAATAGAGGGTGGAGATATAAAATATGTTGCAGAACTCATGGACTATTATGTGGATCATGGAGACTTATTAGTAAATAGTGTGGGATGGAATATACCGCTATTAAATGAAACACTACAATACATGGTAAATCATAAACTTGGCTATAAATTATTGCTCTCAGACATATTGCCCCAATTTGAAGATATTAAGAACAGAATAGGTGTAACGGATGAGGTATTTATCGAGCATTTAGCAGAGTGGAATACCGATTTGGATAAGTATATCACTAAGAACAATATTAAAGATGTAATTCCTGACGCATCTTTTTACGATTTGACCACTAAAATAAGCAATGTCCTGACCGATCATATCAATAAAATAGCGTTCGAAGCGTTGTCTGAAATAAGTGTTGATACATTATACGCCCAAAGAACAGCACATACATCATATTATTGGTTTGTCGCAATAAAACATTTACTGGCTAAAATCAAATCCTTGCCAGATAACTTGACTGAATTTGGCAAAAAGATTCTGATGGATATTGCTTCTGGAACTCAAAGTTTGAATCCTTTCCCTAATTGTTTCAAGAATATAGTTGAAAGATTGGATAAACGAAAAATTAAATCGACAGTTACCGATATAAGAAATGATTTCTGCATCGGTAAAAAGACTATCAATGCAATAAAGTTTCAATTTTTCGAAACATGGCTTAGATCGCATGGTAATTTGAAAAGTCAAGCTGGAGACGTTATTGATAAAATAGTGAAACCTGTAATTTCCGATGGGGCATGCCGTTCATTGATTCTGCAAAACAAAGATTTTTATATGGATTTAATAAATACAGCAGGGGATGATGCTTATGAATTGAAAAAGAGTCTCCGAAACCTCATACAAAAAGATTCAGATCCGCAATTGGTTAAATTTGTCAATTCGATAGATTCAGTACCTGAGGTTGAAACCGCGTAAGTATTTGTCTAACAAGTCCGAATTTTACGATTTTACCCGTCAGAACTGAAGTGCCCCCCAAAAAAATTGTATCCAACTTTTGGGGGTCACTTCAAACTTCGATAGGGATAATTTTCAATTTTGGGGACTTGTTAGACAGTCTCATTATCTGGTAGCAGTTTACACAGCACCGGATCGTTTTTGATACGCTCCAGTTCCTCCTGCACAATCTGCTTCACCTCTTCCTTGATGCGCCGGTAGTTCGCCTGCACCGTTTCCTTCATGCGGTCGTTGCCGTCCTCGTCCGTGAAGTTTGTAATGACGGGAATTTTCTTGTAGGCACTTTCTTCCCGTTTCACCTTTTCGGCATCCACCACAATCTCGCAATGAAAAATCTTCTGCTCGATACGCTCGTTGAAGTTGTCGGATACAGAACCGACAAACATTCCCTGCGTAAGCCCGGAAATCTTACTCGGTGGAATGAGCGCGTCCATCTGCGTGTTGATGGAGGTGGAAACATCCTGCCGGTTGATGGAGATGGACTGCCGTTTCTGCAACACCTTACCGAACCGCTCGGAGAGCGTCTTGGCTGTTTCCCCCACCACCTGACCGGAGAAAATATTGCCGACAGTGTTCATCACCACTTTCGCCTCTTTGTCCCCGTAGTCACGCACTAACTGGCTGAAATCCTGAAAGCCCAGACACACGGCAACCTTGTTGCTTCGGGCGGTAGCTATAAGATTGTCCAACCCTTTGAAGTATATTGTGGGCAACTCGTCGATGATGACCGATGACTTCAGCATCCCCTTCTTGTTGATGAGCTTCACGATACGGGAATTATACAGACCGAGTGCCGCACCGTAGATATTCTGACGGTCGGGATTGTTACCCACGCAGAGGATTTTCGGCTCTTCGGGATTGTTGATGTCCAGCGTAAACTCGCTGTCTGACATCACCCAGTAGAGCTGCGGTGAAATCATCCTCGAAAGCGGGATTTTTGCCGACGCTATCTGACCCATGAGCTGCTCCGCAGCCCCTCCAAGCCACGCATCCATGAACGGCGAAAGGTAGTTCTCCAGCTCCGGATAAGAGGTCAGTATCGGAAATATATCCTCGTAACGGCGGTTCAGAAACTCGATAGCATGGGGAAACGTGCAAAACTTCCCGTTCTGATAGATTTTGAGATACCAGATAATACTGGCAAACAGAATGATAGGTGACTCCACGAAGAAGTCGCCCTGCTTTTGCACATCGGGTAAGTCAAGGGCATTGCTGCCCCCTTCTCCCCTAAGAACCGTACGTGAGAGTTTCCCCTCATACGGCTCAAGCAACTCAATATTTCTATTTGTTGTTAGAAATCGGCTCATACTTTCAACA
>NZ_JABXJH010000025.1:0-57794 GCF_013373675.1 Bacteroides sp. L10-4 | reverse complement strand
TCCACGCTTTACATTCTATCGCTGACACGGCCTGGAAAAACGGACAATCCCCTCTTAAAGCTATATTGGCGCTCGTCTAAACTGACGGGCTAATTCTTCGTATCCTTTGTTCTCGCTGAATAGTTACAATAATCAAACTCCACCTATAAAGATTAAGGATTTACAAAGTGACAGTCCACAAAGATTCTATCTGTCGCAATATAAAGACAATCCCAATATTCGTAATGTGACAATGAATTAATTTCATCAACCGATTATTTTCGCAACAATTCATTTATATAATTTCCATAAAACTAAAAAATAGCTTAAAAAGATTCGATAACCCGCTTGCTTTATAAACCACAAAGCACCGCTTAGGTATAAATATATAAGTTTTCTTTTCAATAAAGCATGTTTTTCCTTTTTTTATTTGCTTCTCACAATAAAATTAATATATTTGCACACAGACAACAAATCATTGCATAAAAACACATAATTTTACTTAATCTTAAAAACTGTTACTTATGAAAAAAGAGTTAATTTTCTTGTTGGTTTGTTTGTGTTTTCGGGCAACCTTAGCAATTGCCCAAGATAGACAAGTGACAGGCACTGTAACCGCAGAAGAAGACGGACTCCCGGTTATCGGAGCGTCTGTGCAGGTAAAAGGAACAAAAACAGGTATTATCACTGATGCCGACGGCAATTTCAAGTTGACGAATGTGCCGGTTTCAGCCAAAACACTTGTAATCTCGTTTGTCGGAATGAAAACGCAAGAGGTAGCCATTACCGGCAAGGCTTTAAAGATTGTACTGAAAAGTGACAGCGAGCTACTTGATGAAGTAGTAGTAACAGGTATGCAGAAAATGGACAAGCGACTATTCACAGGTGCTGCCACCAAGCTGAACAGCGAGAATGTGAAATTGGACGGTATGGCCGACATCAGTCGCTCACTTGAAGGACGTGCAGCCGGTGTTTCAGTACAAAATGTGTCCGGAACTTTCGGTACCGCACCGAAAATCCGCGTACGTGGTGCTACCTCCATTTATGGTAGTTCCAAACCCTTATGGGTGGTAGACGGTGTCATTATGGACGACGTAGTCGATGTCAGTGCCGACGAACTCTCTTCCGGTGACCCGAATACGCTGATTTCTTCGGCCATTGCCGGCTTAAACTCGGATGACATCGAAAGTTTCCAGATTTTGAAAGACGGCTCTGCCACTTCTATATATGGAGCACGTGCCATGGCAGGCGTAATTGTAGTTACGACCAAGAAAGGTAAAAGCGGACAAAGCCGCATTAGCTACACCGGTGAATATACGATGAGACTAAAGCCCAGTTACCGGCAGTTCAACATTATGAATTCACAAGACCAAATGTCCGTTTATCAAGAATTGCAGCAGAAAGGATACCTGAATTATGCTACGGTATCCAACTCTGCCGACAGCGGTATCTATGGGAAGATGTATGAACTTATCAGCACTTACGACCCCATAACAGGACAGTTCGGATTAGCCAATACCGATGAAGCCAGAGCGGCTTATCTACGTGCAGCCGAATATCGCAATACCGATTGGTTCGACTTGCTCTTTTCCAATTCCGTGCAACACAACCATTCCATCAGCATCTCTTCCGGTACAGACAAGGCACAATATTATGCCTCGCTCAGTGCCATGGTGGATCCCGGATGGACCAAGGCAAGCAAAGTGGAACGCTATACAGCCAACCTGAATTCCAATTATAATATTTCAAAGAAAATCACAGCATCTCTTATCAGTAGCGCCAGTTATCGTAAACAGAAGGCCCCTGGAACCCTGAGCAGCGACATAGATGCCGTAAGCGGCGAGGTGAAACGCGACTTTGACATCAACCCCTATTCGTATGCAATGAACACCTCCCGAGCATTGGATGCCAATACATTTTACACCCGCAATTACGCTCCGTTCAACATCTTCCACGAGTTGGATAATAATTACATGGATTATGACATTTTCGACTTGCGCGTACAAGGCGAATTGAAGTACAAGCCCATCAGCCAGTTGGAAGTCGGCATCCTGGGAGCGGTGAAATACTCTGCCACGTCACAGGAGCACTACATCTTAGACTCTTCCAACCAAGCACTTGCTTACCGTGAAATGGGTACTTCTACCATCCGCGACAGGAATCCGTTACTTTACACCGACCCTGACAACATCTATGCATTGCCCATCAGCATTCTGCCCGACGGAGGTATCTACGAACGCACCAACAACAGCATGATCGGCAAAGACTTCAGGGCCACACTAAGCTACAATGACGTATTCAATGAGGACCATATCTTCAACTTCTACTCCGGCATGGAAACCAATCTGATTGACCGTCATTCCAATTGGTTCCGTGGTTGGGGCATGCAATACAGCATGGGAGAAATTCCCAATTATGCCTACCAAGCATTCAAGAAAGGAGCAGAAGATAATGCCAACTATTATACGCTAACCAACAAGCATGAACGCAGCGTAGCCTTCTTCGGCAACGTCACCTACTCTTATCTGGGAAAATATACACTGAACGGAACCGTGAGATATGAGGGCACCAACAAGTTAGGAAAAAGCCGATCGGCACGCTGGTTGCCCACATGGAATATATCCGGAGCCTGGAATATCCACGAAGAAGAGTGGTTCAAGCCGGTAATGCCAACACTCAGCCATGCCGCGCTGAAGCTCTCTTACTCATTGACCGCCGACCGTGGTCCTTCCAACGTGACAAATTCCAACGTAGTGATTTCCAGTGCCAATCCTTGGCGTCCGTTCACCAGTGTCAAGGAGAGCGAACTTTATATTTCACAATTGGCCAACAACGACCTTACTTACGAGAAAAAACATGAGTTCAACTTAGGACTCAGCTTGGGATTTCTTGACAACCGCATCAACTTGGAAGGAGACTGGTATAAGCGTAACAACTTTGACCTGATAGGACTTGCCACCACACAAGGAATCGGTGGAGAGGTACAGAAATTCGGAAATATCGCTTCCATGAAGTCAAGCGGTATTGAGTTGACTTTATCTACTACCAACATCAAGACAAAGGATTTCACTTGGAGCACCAATATCATTTATTCTCATGTACATAACGAAGTAACCGAATTGGAAACCAACAAGCGTGTAATTGACTTGGTATCGGGAACGGGGTTTGCCATGGAAGGATATCCGGTACGTAGTATCTTCTCCATCCCGTTCCGCGGACTGAACGAGCAAGGCTTGCCCACATTCCTCGACCAAGACGGAAACGTCACCACCACAGGAATTTACTTTCAGACAAGTACTCCGGACAAGCTTTCTTTCCTTGAATACTCCGGTTGTGCCGACCCGACGGATGTGGGCAGTTTCGGTAACTTCTTCAAGTGGAAAGGAGTCTCGCTAAATGTATTCATTACCTATTCGTTTGGAAATGTAGTTCGTCTGGACCCGGTATTCAAGAACACCTATACCGACCTTACTTCCACACCGAAAGAGTTCAAAAACCGTTGGACGATTCCTGGTGACGAAAAGTACACCACAGTACCTGTCATTGCCAGCAAACGACAAAACAAAAACGATTCGAACTTGAGTTATGCTTATAATGCCTATAACTACTCAACCGAACGAATCGCGAAAGGCGACTTCATCCGCATGAAAGAAATCTCCGTAGCATACGATTTCCCGAAAAGCGTAGCCAATGCATTGAGGATTAGCAATTTGTCATTGAAACTTCAAGCCGCCAATCTTTTCTTGATTTATGCCGATAAAAAACTCAACGGCCAAGATCCGGAATTCTTCAATACCGGCGGTGTGGCAACTCCCTTACCACGTCAGTTTACGCTTACACTTAAATTAGGAATCTGATAAAAAGTAGGAATTATGAAAAAATACAATAGATACATCACAATTTTGGCTTGTAGCATCACCTTGGTTACTTTGGGTGCCTGCGATGATTTCCTCAGCACAATGCCGGACAATCGGGCCCAGATTGATACGGAAGACAAGATTACGAGCCTGCTCGTATCTGCCTATCCGAAAAACGGATACTACTTGCTTTCGGAATTTATGTCCGACAACGTAGATGACATGGGAGAAGCCAATCCCAACACTACACGTTTCATCGAGCAGGTATATTCTTGGCAAGACGTGACCGAAAGCGACAACGAATCGCCCGAACGTTTCTGGCAATCCTCTTACGAAGCAATATCCGCAGCCAACCATGCGTTACAAGCTATTGAAGAAATGGGCGGTGCCACTACTGAAAAACTTAAACAAGCCAAAGCGGAAGCGTTGATATGCCGTGCTTACAACCATTTCATGCTGGTAAATACGTTCTCGCTCCACTACAACAGCGCTACCGCCGACAAAGACCTCGGAATCACCTATATGACCAAACCGGAGACGACGGTACTTGTGAATTATGAACGCAACTCGGTGGCGGAAGTATACAAGATGGTGGAACAAGATTTGGAAGAGGCATTGCCCTATGTGGGAGACTCTTACATGTCTGTTCCCAAATACCATTTCAATCCTACAGCCGCCTACGCTTTTGCGTGCCGATTCTACCTCTACTATGAAAAATGGGAAAAGGCGATAGAATATGCCGACAAAGTGTTGGGAAGCTCACCGAAAAGCATGTTGCGCGACTATGCTTACATGGGAACCATGACTCAGCAAATACAAGCCGTGGCGCAACATTACATTGACGCTACATTGAATTGCAATCTACTGCTGACCACCGGCTACTCCAGAATGGGAATCGTCATGGGCAACTATTCCACTTGGAAACGTTTCGCCCACAGTCCTTATCTGGCATCGACCGAAGATGCCGGAGCGCCCAACATCTGGGGAAGTTCGGCAAAATATTATTCGGGACTGAAATCCTACAATGCCACCAACTCCTCGTATGTGATTTTCTGGAGACTTCCCTACCTTTTCGAATACACGGATGCCGTGGCAGGAGTGGGCTACACCCGCTGTGTATTCCCCACCCTGACAACGGATGAATGCTTATTGAACAGAGCAGAAGCCAAGGTGATGCTGAAACGGTATAACGAAGCTGCGGAAGACTTAGATTTGTGGATGCACAACATTATGGATACGAATGTAAAGGTGACTCCCGAATTAGTGACATCATTTTACAATAGCATTGAGTATGCCGAACCGCTGGAGTCCACACAGAAAAAGCACTTGCATCCGGCTTTCAGCATCGATGCCGAAGGAAGCACACAAGAGTGTATGTTGCAATGCGTGCTGGGATTCAAACGCATCGAGACGCTACAACTTGGTTTGCGCTGGTTTGACGTAAAGCGATATGGCATAGAGATTTGCCGTCGTATGATGAATGCCGCCGGAAAACCGGAGAAGCAGACAGACATACTGACTGTGGATGACCCGCGTCGTGCCATGCAGATTCCACAAAAGGTACGCGATGCAGGTTATGAGCCTAATCCGAGAAACTAGAACCTGAGTAAATGAATATTCAAAACAGACAGAAACCATGAAAAAACATTATACATTATACGCATTGTTGATATGCATGCTTGCAGGGGCTTTCACTTCTTGCTCGGAAGACGACTTAAATCCTGCAAGTGTCATTACTACAGGCGAGAAGGTGGAAAACGACTTCGACCGCTGGCTCGTGGCAAACTATGTGAATCCTTACAATATAGCTTTCAAATACCGCTATGAAGAGATGGAGTCCGACCTCAACTACTACACCGTACCGGCAGAGTATGAGCAAGCCGTGCAACTGGCGCATATCGTAAAGTACATCTGTGTAGAAGCATACGACGAAGTGGCCGGAATCAACTTTACGCGCGCATACTTCCCGAAGGAGTTTTTCTTAATCGGTGAGTGGGAGTACAAAAACAACGGAACCTTTATCCTTGGTACGGCCGAAGGAGGAAAAAAAGTCCTGTTGGCCGGAGTCAACTATTTGAACCAATATAAAAACAGCATTGCCTCGCTGAACCATTATTATCTGAAAACCATTCACCATGAGTTTACGCATATCATGAACCAGACCAAGGAGATGCCTACAGCCTACCAGTTCATTACCGGCAATAGCTACGTGGCAGACAAATGGAGCGAATCTCCTTATAATGCGGGATATCTGAAACGTGGATTCATCAGCTCTTACGCGCAGATGGAGCATGGCGAAGACTTTGCGGAGATGCTTTCCTTATACGTTTGTTATCCGGCATCGCAGTGGCAAGCGTGGATGGACGAGGCAGGAGAGGAAGGCGCTTCTCTGATAAACTCCAAACTGACTCTGGTGAAGCAATACATGGCCGACAGCTGGAATATAGATTTGGACAGATTGCGCAGCAGCATACAACGGCGCTCAGCAGATTTGGAAGCCGGGAGAATTGATTTGAACGATTTAACCCTTAAATAATGGAGGCAAGAAGCATGAAAACAAATAAATTATATGTGGCACTATGGGGAATGCTGCTTTGCGCACTGACATTCCAGTCTTGCTTGAAAGATGACGAAGAAGTGTTCGACAAGAATCCGTCCGAACGCTTGCAGCAATATATTTCAGAAGCAAAAAAGGTGCTGACGAGTGCCGAAAACGGTTGGCTGCTAGAGATGTATCCGCATCCGAGCCAAAGCTATGGCGGATATGCATTCGTTGTACGCTTTGACGAGGAGAAAGTGTATGCCAGCACAGAATTGGTCGATGACAGCAGTCTGGAAGTAGAAAGCCTCTACAAAATGACGGACGATGACGGGCCGGTGCTAAGTTTCGACACTTACAATCTGTTACTGCATTATCTTTCCACTCCCAATTCCAATGCCTATCAGGCTTTTCAAGGGGAATTTGAGTTTGTAATCTTGAAAATCACCCCCGACTTGGTGACTTTGCGAGGAAAGAAGACCAACAATGTCATGTATATGCGCAAAATGACGGAAAAATCGCAATCCTACCTCGACAAAATGAGACAACTTATCGAAAGCATGATTCTGAGCGGATTCAGTGGAACTGTGGGAGGGACACAAGTTGCCGGTACCATCGATGTCGATTCCCGGCAGATTTCTTTCGCACCGGCAGGCAGCGAGCCGGTAAAGGCGGCTTACGTAATAACCGACCAAGGGTTGCGTTTGTATCATCCTACAGAAGTGGCGGGAGTGACTTTCGAGGAGTTTATCATAGATCCGGAAACGAACTCGCTGACCGACAATAGCGGAACCGGCGTAGTATTCAACGCTGTCTTCCCAAAAGGATGGCGTGGCTATGCAGATTATGCCGGGAATTATACGCTCTCATTCAACGGCAAAGAACAAGTCAACGTTACTTTGACTCCTGCCGAAGACGGCGCTTCTTACATAATGAGTGGACTGAATGACAAATTTACAGTGACCTTAAACTACCAGCGTTCATCTGGAACTTTGACATGGCAATCGCAAAAGATTGGCAATAACGGCAAAAATGAAATATGGCTATGCGCCTGGGATGCAGGTCCCGGCCAGTTGACATGGAATACGGCAATAGGCATGCGCACCGAATGGAACGAGAATGAGCAATCTCCCGTGTACACTTGGAAAGATTATGGAACATGGGCCGGATACACAGTGAATTCGTACATCATGTGGCAATTGTCCGGAGGCAGCAGCGCAGGAGCATTCACCAACTCTTCATGGTACATTGCAGGTACTAAATCCTGCCGCATGCCACACGTAACAACAATGACTAAAATCAACTGATTATGAAAAGACACATATATTATTTATTGGCAGCCCTCGTGGTAGCAGGCTTCACGGCCTGCTCCGAAGATAAAGATTGGGGAATGGAAGGCCAAAGCTTGATACAGGTTATAAAGTCGGACGTATTGTTCCAGGCTGCCGCCGGAACCGGTACAGTGGTATTCAATGCCTCCGAAGCAGTCACCGTCGAGACCGATTGCAATTGGTGCACAGCCACCATAAACGGAAACACCGTGAATGTATCCGTAACCGAAAACGGCAACCTGGAAGGACGTACCGCGCAACTGATATTGCGTTGCGGCCCAGATTCCGTACATGTGATGGTACAACAAAACGGACTGGTCTTTCAGTTGAGTGCGGGCAGCGAAATCGCAACCAACTCTGACGAGGCACATTCGCTGACCTATGAGATGTCGGCCAACGTACCCCTGACTTTTGAACCGAACGAAGACTGGTTCAACGTAACTTCCGACGGAGAACATCTGAAAATAAACTTTAAAGAAAATACAACCGGACATGCCCGCATAGGAATTCTCAAATATTCATCAGAGACTTTCTCCGGCTCACTGAAAGTGACACAGTATGACTTTGACAAGGATATTGCAGGCCCTTGCTACCTGACATTCCGCACACAGGACGGGAAATTCCAGGCTATGAATGCCGTCCTTTCCGAAACCGAACTGGCACTTCCGGATTATGGCTGGACAATACCGGTTACGTTTGAACCGGAAAAGATAAGATTCGTGATGTACAACGCAAGCAAGATGGGTGAATTCGAAGGAAACGATGTATACAACATTGTAGAAGGAAGCGGCTATTACACATGGTCGACAACGGTATACATGCTGTTCCCCCTTGATTATGACGCAGAATCAGGTATTACGTTCTTCGACATGCAGGATACAGGAACGTGGAGCCGTCCGATTGATTTCATGTCTTTCCGCGTTTTCAGCGGAGCTCCGTCAAGCGCCACATCGGTCGGTTCTTTGCTCAAGCTCTATAATCCAAGCATCTGGCGTGAAACTCCACAATGACAGAAATAATGACAGGCAGTATCCGACCATTGGTTGAAATGCCCGGAACTGTCCATGTGTGTACCATAATAAGAACAATTCTCTCTTGACTTTTAACCGGAGGTACACAAACAGTGTTTAACTTTGTTACATCAGGAGGCTGTTTCTGCAAAGATTCAGCCTCTCCTGTTTATTTTATGAATATCCCCGACTGATGGGCGAGAACAGACGACAGCCCCCCCGACCAGCCCTCGTCACTGGTGCCGGAAACGGATTGATATGAGCGTATCGGCATCCGCATCTTTCTTCTGCAATCTGCAGAGGGGGGAGAGAAGGGCTCATTGCATTCATCCGTAACCACATGATAGACAGTGATTTCTCACTGCAAAGCAAGTGCATGCTTTTTGCAGTGCTACTGCAAGCCTTTTGCAGCGTCGCTGCACACCTATTTGCAGTGATACTGCAACTGCTTTGCAGCGCGACTGCAACAGGTTTGCAGTGACGCTGCAAAAGGTGTGCAGTGACTTTGCAGCCGGTCACCAAGCCACCGCATACTCGTATCGGTCGAACTTAGGCTTGGTGCTTATGCCTACTGCCTTGAATACCCGGGCTATCCGTTGCTGTTCTTCGGGAGAGATAGGCCGTTCGCCCTTGCGGCAATGATAGTAATAGCGTTCGCAAGAGAAGCATCCCATCACGCGATGGCGCACGGTGGAAAGCAGCTTGGCGGGCACTTCGTCGAAAATACGCGTCATGCCGCGGGCGTAGTGCAGCTGCTCGTTGGAGCGGTAACGGGCACAAGTGGAGGAACCGGACAAACTGCCCACGTAGAAAGGATTCACCGCACGAACGGACTGTGGTTGGGGATCTTCACTCTCGGATAACAGCTGTGCCGCTATCGCCCGCAGGCAGGAAGAGGCTTTGGGGCACTTTCCGTTACCCGCAAAGCAGTATTCGTACCCATCGGGCACATCTTGCAATAATATCATCTTATTAATGATTAGTGATTAATGGTAGTGATTAACGGGCGAAGTGCACGCAGGTATTTGCCGATGACCTCTGCCGACTCGCTTGTTTCTTTCTCGAATTCGGCGCGCAGTGCCGGGTATCCGTCAAGCAGTCGCATCATCTGTCTCCGCCCCACGAACTCGGACTTTCCGGTTTCCGGATTCAGTTCGTAATAGACGCGGGCATGCACCAGTCCCGAAGCATTGATGGCATCGCCCACTTCACCCCCCAATCGGGTGGCATCATCGGGAGCCATGGTGCTGGCGGCCGCTTGTCCCACGGGCTGTGCACAGAAGTAAACCTTTCCGCCGAGCCACATGGCAGGTGCATACCACTGCCCGAAGCGATAGCGCTTGTAGCGCATCTTACGGCAGTTGACATAAAGCGAGGTATCTACCCGTACGGCATAACAACGGGACTTCAGGTAGCGGCACAGACCGAGATTGCCGTCTGCCGTAATACGATAATCGGCACCGCCCATGAGGTAAATCCGGTTCTTTGTACGCTTCTCAATCTTCAGTGTGGTAACCGTATCGCCACGGTTCTCCGCCAACTCTTTCAGATTGGAATACATTACTTGTTGCGCCGCCGCCGGCAAAACCGCCAGCAACATCAGAACGCCTGACAACCAACTCTTCTTCATATCCCAACCTCCTCTTTTCTGAAACTTTGTTTTAGCGAGCGAAAGGTACATTTTTTATCGGAAGTAGACAAAAAATCGTGAAAAAAAACAATTAGAATGTATATCTTTGCCTTGAACTTAACATGTATGGAGTAAATGAATACGATAGACAAAATCAGCGCCGCCTACCGCAACACGGCCGAAGAGGCCAGACAAGAACTGAATAAAGTGCAACAGAAGATTTACCGCATCGGCACCCTGCGCCTGCTGCTGTTCGTGGCAGGAGCAGCAGGAATCATCTACTTCCGGAGCGAGAGCTGGGGCATACTGGCAGGCATCGCCCTCGTCACCCTGTTGCCGTTCCTGTCTTTAATGAAATACCACAACCGGCTGTTCCATCGCAAGGACTATCTGGAAAAGAAGATGGAAATCAACGAGCAGGAACTCGCCGCGCTGGATTACGACACGTCTTCCTTCGATGACGGCGAAGCATACGTCGACCCCGCCCATCTCTACACCTATGACTTGGATGTTTTCGGCCCGCATTCCCTTTTCCAGTACATCAACCGCACCTGCACGCAGCCCGGGAAACACCGCCTCGCCCTCTGGTTGGGGAAACATCTCGAGAGAAAGGAAGAAATCATCCGACGCCAGGAAGCCGTCGGCGAACTGGCTCCGGAACTGAAATTCCGCCAGCGCTTCCGCATCCTCGGCCTGCTGTACAAAGGAAAAGCCGCCGATGAAACGGAACTGTGCCACTGGGCGGAAAGTCCGTGCATCTTCCGGAGCCGGAAACTGCTGCGCCTCCTGCCGGTACTGGTGGCGGGAACCAACCTCATTTGCCTCGCACTTGCCATGACAGGAATGCTGCCCGCAAGTATCTGCGGCATCATCTGGACCTGCTTCGTCATCGCCGGCTTCGGCTTCACCGGCAAAGTCACCAAGATGCAGGCCATCTATGGCAAAAAACTGCAAATCCTCTCCGCCTACGCCGCCCTGCTCCACCTCATGGAAAAACAGCCTGCGCAAGCCGCCCTGCTCAAAGAGATAAAACAACAGATTGGCGGAGAAAAACGGAAAGCCTCCCACTCCATCAGCAGGCTGAACAAGCTCATGGATGAACTCGACCAACGCAACAATGTCTTCATGTACGTCATTCTGAACGGCCTCTTCTTCTGGGAGCTGCGTCAAATCATGCGCATTGAAGCCTGGAAAGAGCAGTATGCCGCTGAACTGCCCGGGTGGCTCGATGCCATCGGACAAATGGATGCGCTCAACTCGCTGGCAACATTTGCCTATAATCATCCGGACTATATTTATCCCTCCATCCTGCAAACAGAAGCCAATGCAGGAGTAGAAGGCGATGTAGAGACCCAGGCCGGCACAAAAGTCAATGCAAAAGCCGACTCTGCCACATGCCAAAGCAACCCTCTTCCCTCCCCCTTCCGTCTACGCGCCGAAGCCCTGGGACACCCGCTGATGAACCGCGACCGCTGTGTACACAATGACATCAATATGGCGAAACGGCCGTTCTTCATCATCATCACCGGCGCCAACATGGCAGGAAAAAGCACCTATCTGCGCACCGTAGGCATCAACTACCTCCTCGGCTGCATCGGCGCTCCCGTCTGTGCCCGCCAAATGGAAATATGCCCGGCCCGGCTCGTCACCAGCCTGCGCACCTCGGATTCGCTGAACGACAACGAGTCCTACTTCTTTGCCGAACTCAAACGTCTGAAACTCATCATAGACAAGCTGCAGGCCGGTGAGGAGCTTTTCATTATCCTCGACGAAATTCTGAAAGGCACCAACTCCATGGACAAGCAGAAAGGCTCCTTTGCCCTTATCAAGCAGTTCATGACTTTGCAGGCCAATGGTATCATTGCCACCCACGACCTGCTGCTGGGAACGCTCATCGACCTCTTCCCCGATGACATCCGCAACTATCGCTTCGAAGCAGACATTACAGACAATGAACTGACCTTCTCCTACCGCTTGCGCCCGGGCGTCGCCCAAAACATGAACGCCTGCTTCTTGATGAAAAAAATGGGGATTGCCGTTGCCGACTAATCCCCGCTGCAGTTGAAGTCAAGTCCAACTCTTTGACTGATTATGCAGTTTTACACTTCTCCAGGAAAGTAGACACCGCAACCGCATCGCTACCCGTAAAGTAGCGTACGGAAGTTACCGGAGTATACGCGTAAGGCACAAATTGATACAACTGTACAGCCGCAAATTTATTGTCCTGCGAAATCATCACATTCATGCGCACATTTCCGCTGCCGCTACTTCGTATTTCAGTCTCGCCATTCAGCTGTTCATTCTCAATCATATCCGTGAGTCTGCCCAAATATTTCAAATCAAAGAAAACACTGCGTTCCTTGGTCACACTGTCCGTCGGCAAATAAACCACTTCCTTCGATTTCCAGAACAGACGGAACACGCCAAGCAAGACGAATGCCGTAGCCAGCACCATCAAAGCCATACTGAGGGTGGAAGATCTGTCACTCATCTTAAAAATAGATGCAAAGATAAAAATACCGACCAGCAGCATAGCTACTGAAAAGACAAGTCCTGAAACACTGGTACGCTTTACAATATCGGGATGTGAAGACGCAAAAAGAGTTGCGTCAATAGTTTGAGTTGCCATAATTATAATATGCTTTAATGAATTTATCAGAAATGAAAATACAGTATCCCCCTGCAAAAACACATAGTCTGACCATACACAAGGGAAAAAGAGAGATTCGATAAAACACTAAATGAGAATACGCCTCAGTGTGAAAATGTAATATTCGCACACCGGCTGGCAACGATAATAGACAGCAGTTTCATAAAGCCTCTCACGACATCGGGACAAAGCAAGCTCTCTTAGAGCCAATCCGCCCACCCTATCTTTTAAGGAAAAGATATATTCTGCAGGAGAAAAACGCTTTATACGAGAATATGCCAGCAAACGTACCTGCCCACCGATACCCGCCAGCTCTGCATCCGGTAAATAAGGCAATGGAGGCACCGAAACACAAGAATCCGTCTCTTCATGTACCAGAATCACCTTCGCATCTACAACATTCCCTCTATTTGCTGCCTCGCCAGCAAATACATCGTCCGCTATTTGCCATACAGCCAATGCAAACACCATGAATCCTATGAGTCTTAAAAATCCGGTCATATCCATATGCAAATTAAAACAGTTCTTTCTCCGATTTTGTTCAATGCAGCACGCTCTTAAATGCTGTCATCCTTCAAATCAAGTTTCACCATAAACAACTCGCATACAGTCCATTATCATCTAAGGTGAAGGATATGAGGCTTGTAGGCAGAAGTATAACCGGCAAAACCGTCACACTGTAGATATCCGTAGCAATTGTGCCTGTCTGTGAGATTCTTTATAACTTTTCCGAATCTGGAGCCCTCCTCATAGAAGAAGGCTGCAAGTTTCTCTGTAACGGCACGTATCATCCAGACATATTCACGGTCTGTAGCATGCTTTTCAGAATTGATTACATTGGTGGTCGTCTCATCAGCCTGACAGTAGTCACTTTTCAGCATTTCCTTTACCAAAGCATTATACAGAGGCCGCAACACTTCCATCGAACGATTGAACCAGCCGGTAATGGTCGCTTCCTTCAGCCCGGCCATACCCAAATGTGCCAACTCTTTGATCCGGCAGTAGAACGGCATGTGGTATTCATATTTCTGCAAGAGAATTTCAGCCGGAAGGCTTGCTCCGGGAACATCTTTGTATAATAGGCAACAAAGGCATGGGAGCAATAAGCCCCTGCGCATATGTGTGCATCCGGGACACAGATGATAACGCATCGTATCATTCGGACGGAACATGGCTTACACTCTTATTTAGCAGTTCCATTAAAACATGGTCACCTCCACGACCGAAATGAACTCGGAATCCATTAGAAAAAAACAACACGACACCGGTTACATCTACATTCTCAAAAGTTGAATAACTTTCAGTAACTTCCGGTTCCTTTATAGACATAGGTGCTATGGGCAAATTCTCATCCTTGGATGTAAATTTATTGCGCCAGTAGTTATAAGTTGAATAAGGAACTCCAAACTCTGCTAAAATAAACTTTAACGGTTTCCCACCAGATAATACTTCGGATTGAATCTCTAAAAACTCTTGTTTTGTCATTACTGGGGATGTGTAAAAACACCAAAAATATGAAAATCACCCCTGTCACAGATATCTGCAGCAAGGGTGATCTTGTTAAAAAGAGGGTTTTGACACACTCCTTAAAATCATCAAATAAAGAGAGCATCTTGACATCTTGATTTGAATTGATTGCCGAGTCCTGCTTGGTCATAAGTAAATCAAATTCAAATCAAAAAATCAATATACCCTTGTATTTAATTAAGAGCCTGTTCAGATTTTGCTTAGAAAATTCTTTATTCAGCTTCTTTTGAGTTTATTTTCGTCCTGTTTTCCTGTGTCTATTCGGCACATAGCCCGTTATGTTCCTCACAAAAACTGAAAAATATCCTCGAAAACAAATCGCAAAACAGTGTCGGGCAAAATTTAAGCAGGCTCTAAATACTAATTGTTTAATAATTATGGTTAGATTTTTATCGCACCACTACTATTTTGTCATAAATAAAAAGGTTATAGTTGTTGCAATATTAGGCTGCAAAATTGCATCACACCTATAACCTTCAAAATATGTACTTCGGTTGATGCGTCCGTTGATGCTTACCAAAATGCGTTATGCCCCCGGAAAACAACTTCTGACTATCACTAAAAAAAGCCGCCCCAAACAAATTGGGACGGCTTCCATATATTAAAAAGAATAGTTGAATTATTCAGCTTTAGCTTCCTCAGTAGCAGGAGCCTCGGCAACCGGTGCAGCAGTTTCGGCAGCAGGAGCAGCTTCAGCAGCGGCAGACTTCTTTGAACGGCGAGTACGGGTAGCTTTCTTGGCAACCTTTTCCTTAGCCATGTTTTCGTTATAGTCAACGAGTTCAATGAAGCACATTTCAGCATTGTCACCCAAACGGTTACCAGTCTTGATAATACGAGTGTAACCACCCGGACGATCAGCAATCTTCACAGAGATTTCTTTAAACAGTTCAGTTACAGCATACTTGTCTTGCAAATTGCTAAATACAACACGACGAGAATTAGTCGTATCATCTTTAGCCTTTGTAATCAAAGGCTCAACAAACTTCTTCAAAGCCTTAGCCTTTGCAACGGTCGTAGTGATTCTTTTGTGCTTAATCAAAGAACACGCCATATTAGCCAACATAGCGTTTCTATGAGAGGCAGTACGACCCAAATGGTTGAATTTCTTATTATGTCTCATCTTTTATTCTTTATCTAATTTATATTTAGAAATATCAGTTCCAAACGACAGATTCAGACTTTCCAGCAAATCATCAAGCTCGGTAAGCGATTTCTTTCCGAAGTTTCTGAACTTCAGCAAATCCGTCTTGTTGAATTGCACCAAGTCACCGAGAGTCTCTACATCCGCAGCCTTCAAACAGTTGAGGGCACGTACAGAGAGATCCATATCAACAAGCTTGGTCTTCAGCAACTGACGCATGTGCAATACTTCTTCATCAAATTCTTCGTTACCGTCAACATCATTTGTTTCCAGCGTAATCTTCTCGTCAGAGAAGAGCATGAAGTGATAAATCAGAATTTTCGCAGCTTCTTTCAGAGCTTCCTTCGGATGGATGGAACCGTCGGTAGTAATTTCAAGTACCAGTTTCTCGTAGTCGGTCTTCTGCTCTACACGGAAGTTCTCTACCTGATACTTCACATTACGTATCGGAGTATAAATAGAATCGATAGGAATTACGTTCACATCAGTGCAATATTCGCGGTTTTCATCAGCAGGAACATAACCACGACCTTTGTTAATCGTAATATCTATCTGCATAGTCGACTTTGAATCTAAATGACAAATAACTAATTCAGGATTTAACACTTCAAATCCAGTCAAATACTTACCTATGTCACCTGCTTTAAATTCACTTGAATTCTCGACTGTAATACTTACTTTCTCACTCTCGAATTCTTCAACTACTTGCTTGAATCTCACCTGTTTCAGATTCAAGATAATGTTAGTAACATCCTCTTTTGCTCCCGGAACACTGGAAAATTCATGCTCAACACCGTCTATCTTGATAGTAGTGATAGCAAAACCTTCCAATGAAGAAAGCAGGATGCGGCGCAGTGCATTACCCACGGTAATACCGAAACCGGGTTCCAACGGACGAAATTCGAATTTTCCGAATCTAGAGTCCGCTTCCAACATTAATACTTTATCAGGTTTTTGAAATGCTAATATCGCCATGAAATTAATTATTATTTAGAATACAATTCTACGATCAAATGCTCTTTAATGTTTTCAGGAATGTCTGCTCTCTCAGGTACATGCAGCAATTTGCCAACCTTAGAGTTATCATCCCATTCCAACCAAGGATATTTGCTATGGTTAAAGCCAGCCAATGAGTTAGCGATAACTTCCAATGATTTGGATCTTTCACGAACACCAATCACCTGACCCGGTTTTACTGCATAAGAAGGAATATTCACAACTTCACCATCTACAGTAATGTGCTTGTGGCTCACCAACTGACGAGCAGCTGCACGAGTAGGAGCAATACCCAAACGGAAAACAATGTTGTCCAAACGGCCCTCTAACAATTGAAGAAGCACCTCACCGGTAATACCTTTAGCAGTAGCTGCTTTTTCGAACAAATTGCGGAATTGTTTTTCCAAAACGCCATAAGTATATTTGGCTTTCTGTTTCTCACGAAGTTGAACACCGTATTCAGAAGTCTTTCTCTTTCTGGAATTACCGTGCTGTCCGGGAGGATAGTTCTTCTTTGACAATACTTTATCTGCTCCAAAGATACCTTCACCGAATTTACGGGCTATTCTTGATTTTGGTCCAGTATATCTAGCCATTTCTTTTAAATATTTAATTGTTTATTCATGAACTCAATTTGTTGCAGCCGCGATTGCAGAGAGAAAGTTTACAATCCAATAACAAAATCAAGTCTCACTTCTATTAAAGGTAAATTTTAAACTCTACGTCTTTTCGGAGGACGACAACCGTTATGCGGAAGCGGAGTCACATCAATGATTTCAGTAACTTCAATACCTGCACCATGGATAGTTCTGATAGCAGACTCACGTCCGTTACCCGGACCCTTCACATATGCTTTTACCTTTCTCAAGCCAAGATCGTATGCTATCTTAGCACAATCTTGAGCAGCCATCTGTGCTGCGTAGGGAGTGTTCTTCTTTGAACCTCTAAAACCCATCTTTCCGGCAGAAGACCAAGAAATAATCTGACCTTCGCTATTTGCCAGAGAAACAATAATGTTGTTAAAAGATGAATGAACATGCAACTGTCCATTAGCATCAACCTTCACATTTCTCTTTTTTGCTGCAACTGTTTTTTTTGCCATATCAACAATTATTATTTAGTAGCTTTTTTCTTATTAGCAACGGTTTTCTTTCTACCCTTGCGAGTACGGGCATTGTTCTTCGTGCTCTGACCTCTTACAGGAAGACCAATACGATGACGAACGCCACGATAACAACCGATATCCATTAAACGCTTAATGTTCAATTGAACTTCAGAACGAAGATCACCTTCAACCTTATACTCTGCACCAATGATCTCACGAATCTTGGCAGCCTGATCATCCGTCCAGTCTTTTACTTTCAGGTCTCTGTCAACACCTGCTTTATCCAAAATTTTTGCTGAACTACTACGACCTATACCATATACATAGGTCAACGCAACTTCACCTCTCTTGTTTTGAGGCAAATCGACACCAACTATTCTTATAGCCATATACTAAATTATTTTTTTTGCAAAAATAATAATATTATCCTTGACGTTGTTTATACTTAGGATTTTTCTTGTTAATAACATACAAACGGCCATTACGTCTAACAATCTTACACTCTGGCGTACGTTTCTTTAAGGATGCTCTTACTTTCATATCTTAATTTTATTTATATCTAAATACAATTCTTCCTTTCGATAAATCGTAAGGAGACATTTCGACTCTAACCTTATCCCCTGGCAGAATTTTGATGTAATGCATCCGCATCTTACCGGAAATATGTGCAGTAATCTCATGTCCGTTTTCTAATTCAACACGAAACATTGCATTAGACAATGCTTCAACTATAACTCCATCTTGTTCTATTGCAGATTGCTTTGCCATATTAATTTTTTAAATTGCTTTATCTCCTAATACTTCTTCAATGAACTCGAATGACGACAATATATCAGCTTCACCAGCTCCGACTGCTATCGTATGTTCAAAATGAGCAGCACATTTGCGATCTTTTGTCCTCACCGTCCAGCCGTCACGCTCCATTACTATTTGTCGGCTACCCAAAGTTATCATCGGCTCAATAGCAATGCACAAACCTTTCTTCAACATTGTTCCATAACCACGTTTCCCGTAATTAGGAACTTGTGGGTCTTCATGCATCTCCTTACCTATCCCATGACCGACAAACTCACGCACTACACCATAAGAATTAGACTCACAGTGCTGTTGTATCGCATATCCGATATCGCCCAACCGCTTGCCTTGAACGGCACTCTGTATTCCTATGTACAATGCCTCTTTAGTAACCTTCAACAATTTGCGAATCTCATCATCAACTTCACCCACACAAAACGTATAGGCCGAATCACCGCAAAAGCCATTCATGTAAGTACCACAATCAACAGATACAACATCCCCTTCTTTCAGTACCACATCGTCTCCCGGAATTCCATGCACCACCTGATCATTTACAGATGTACAAATAGAAGCTGGAAAAGAATCGCCATATTGATTCGGAAAACCTTTAAAGGTTGGAACCGCACCATTGTCTCTGATGAACTCTTCTGCCACCCTATCCAGCTCTTTTGTTGTCACTCCGGGCTTTATAACCTTAGCTATCTCAGCCAGCGTCTTTCCAACAAGCAAATTACTCTTGCGGAGCAACTCTATTTCATCTTCTGTTTTAAGAAATATCATTCTTCAAAAAAGATTAATATGCAGCTACATTACCACTGCGCCCTTTAATACGTCCGGATTTCAGCAAACCGTCATAATGTCTCATCAACAAATGACTTTCTACTTGCTGGAGAGTATCAAGAACCACACCCACAAGGATTAACAAAGATGTACCGCCAAAGAATTGAGCAAACTCAGCTTTCACACCAAATATACCGGCAAACGCAGGCATAATGGCAACCAAGGCCAAGAAGAAAGAACCAGGCAGAGTAATGCGTGACATAATCACGTCAATATACTCGGCAGTTTGCTTTCCTGGCTTGATACCCGGAATAAAACCATTGTTTCTCTTCATATCTTCAGCCATCTGAGTCGGGTTAATAGTAATTGCAGTGTAGAAATACGTAAACAATATAATCAACACTGCAAAAATCAAATTATACCAAAAGCTTGTATGATCAGTCAATGCACGTACGAAACCGCTTGCATC
This sequence comes from Bacteroides sp. L10-4, assembly GCF_013373675.1. Classification (NCBI taxonomy): domain Bacteria; kingdom Pseudomonadati; phylum Bacteroidota; class Bacteroidia; order Bacteroidales; family Bacteroidaceae; genus Bacteroides; species Bacteroides sp. L10-4. The sequence continues at coordinate 37,979 of NZ_JABXJH010000025.1, read as the reverse complement.
ATTTACATTCGAGAACCCAACAAGAGTGATAGGAATAAACATGATAGCCTGAGCAAAAATGATAGGCATCACGTTAGCAGCATTCACCTTCAAAGGAATATACTGTCTAGCACCGCCATATTGCTTGTTACCCACGATCTTCTTCGCATATTGAACAGGAATCTTTCTAGTTCCCTGCACTAAAAGAATAGCGAATGCAATGACAACCAGCAGAACAACAAGCTCAATCAGGAACATTACCAAACCACCAGTCTTGTCCGTCATACGGGAAATCAATTCCTGGAATAAAGACTGCGGCAGACGGGCGATGATACCAATCATGATAATCAGCGAAATACCATTACCGATACCCTTATCCGTAATTCTCTCACCAAGCCACAAAATAAACATACTTCCAGCCGCTAAAATAATGGTAGAAGTAAACATAAACAGAGTCCAATCTAATGAAGCATTTAAAGAAGGACCAGCCTGCATCTTAAGATTGAGCAAATAAGAAGGAGCCTGAACCAAAAGAATAAGAATCGTCAGATAACGAGTATATTGATTCATCTTTCTTCTACCGCTCTCACCTTCGCGCTGCAATTTCTGGAAATACGGAACCGCAATACCCAGCAACTGAATCACAATGGAGGCAGAGATGTACGGCATGATACCCAATGCAAAAATAGAGGCATTGGAAAATGCTCCTCCGGAAAACATGTTTAACAAGGCTAAAAGACCTTCGCTTGTCTGTTGATGCAATTGTGCCAGCATTGACGGATTGATACCCGGCAAAACGACATACGAACCGAAACGGTAAATTGCCACAAACAATATGGTAATGAGGATCCGTTGTCTCAGATCCTCAATTTTCCATATATTCTTTAATGTTTCAATAGCTTTTCTCATCGAATTAGAGTTTTACTACTTGTCCACCAGCAGCTTCGATGGCAGCAACAGCAGTTTTAGAAAACGCATGTGCTTGTACATCCAACTTAGCAGTCAAAGTTCCGTTACCTAATACTTTTACCAACTGGCTTGCAGAAATGAAACCAGCGGCAATGAAGTCACTGATACCTACAGTCTGCAAGTTCTTTGCTTCAGCCAATTTCTGAACTGTATCCAAGTTGATAGCCTTATACTCTACACGATTGATGTTTTTAAAGCCAAACTTAGGAAGACGACGTTGAAGAGGCATCTGACCACCTTCAAAACCGATTTTCTTAGAGTATCCAGATCTTGATTTAGCTCCTTTATGACCTCTAGTAGAAGTACCTCCCAAGCCAGAACCCGGACCACGTCCAATTCTCTTTCTTGTTTTAGTAGATCCCTCTGCAGGTTTTAAATTACTTAAGTTCATATTGTAATTCGTTTTATATTCAACAAATAATTACTTAACAATGGTAACCAAGTGTTTAACCTTATCCACCATTCCAAGAATTGAAGGAGTGCATTCGTGTTCAACCACACGATTCAACTTATGAAGTCCCAGTGCATCGAGAGTTCTCTTCTGATCAGCAGGAGCACCAATTCTACTTTTAACTTGTTTAATCTTTATAGTCGACATATTCTTCCTCCTTATCCTCTAAATACTTTTTCCATACTAACTCCTCTGTTCTGGGCAACCATACGGGCATCACGCATTTCGCTCAATGCCAAGATAGTAGCCTTTACCAAGTTGTGCGGGTTGGAAGAACCTTTTGACTTAGCCAAAACGTCTGTCACACCGACACTTTCCAATACAGCGCGCATTGCACCACCGGCAACGACACCGGTACCATGAGAAGCCGGTTTAATAAATACCTCAGCACCACCAAATTTAGCGGACTGTTCGTGAGGAACTGTACCCTTCAGTACAGGCACTCTTGTCAGGTTCTTCTTTGCTGATTCAACACCTTTGGCAATAGCAGCAGTTACTTCACCAGCTTTACCAAGGCCCCATCCGATGATACCTTCTTCGTTTCCTACTACCACAATAGCAGAGAAACTAAAAGTTCTACCACCTTTGGTTACTTTGGTTACACGATTAATAGCGACCAATCTGTCTTTCAGCTCTATATCGTTTGTAATCTTAACTCTATTATTAAGTCCTGCCATAATGATTAAAATTTAAGTCCACCGTTACGGGCAGCATCAGCCACCTCTTTTACTCTCCCATGATACAAGTAACCATTACGGTCGAAAACAACAGTAGTAATACCTGCTTCTTGAGCTTTTTTCGCAATCAGTTCACCCACTTTAGCAGCTTGTTCCTTCTTAGGCATTTTTTCAGTCATACCCAAAGAAGAAGCGGCAGCCAGCGTCTTACCGGACAAATCGTCGATAATCTGAACATAGATTTGCTTATTACTTCTAAATACACTCATACGCGGGCATTCAGTAGTACCTGAAATTTTGTTGCGTACTCTATATTTGATCTTTATACGTCTTTCTATTTTTGTTGTCATAATAATATCAATTTAAATGATTATTTAGCACCGGCTGATTTACCAGACTTTCTACGAATTTCTTCGCCAACAAACTTAATACCCTTACCCTTATACGGTTCAGGCTTACGGAAAGAACGTATTTTAGAGCAAACTTGACCAAGTAACTGCTTGTCGCAAGATTCCAATATAATCAAAGGATTCTTGTTTCTTTCAGACTTAGTCTCAACTTTAACTTCAGGAGGCAACTGTATAAAGATACTGTGAGTATAGCCTAAAGCCAGTTCAATGATATTTCCCTGGTTAGAGGCACGGTAACCTACACCGACAAGTTCCAATTCTTTCTTATATCCTTCTGATACACCAACAACCATATTGTGTACCAATGAACGGTATAATCCATGGAATGCATGCTTTTGCTTGGGATTATCCAGCATTGCATTTTCATTCTCAGCCAAAACAACATGACCGTCTTCGATGGTAACATTGATAGCAGGATTTACATATTGGCTCATTTCGCCTTTGGGTCCCTTAACGGTAACCACGTCATCTTTCAGAGTAACTGTTACTCCAGCGGGAATACTAATGGGTAATTTTCCTATTCTTGACATTGCTAATTCCTCCTATTAATATACATAACACAAAACTTCACCACCAATTTTCAGTTCAGCGGCTTCTTTGTTGGTCATTACACCCTTGGAAGTAGATATTATAGCAATACCCAAACCATTAATAACGCGCGGCATGTCTTTATAACCGGTATATTGACGCAAACCCGGAGAAGAGATTCTCTCCAGCTTCTTGATAGCGTTAACCTTGTTTACCGGATCATACTTCAAGGCAACCTTGATTGTACCTTGAGGACCATCTTCTACAAACTTATAATTAAGAATGTAGCCCTTTTCAAAAAGAATCTTAGTGATTTCTTTTTTCAAATTTGAAGCCGGAACTTCCACAACTCTGTGCTTCGCTTGAATAGCGTTCCGCAACCTCGTCAAATAATCTGCTATTGGATCAGTCATATAAAAAATAAATTAAATTAATCAGGCCTACCCTGACAATATTTAAAAAAACAAATTACCAGCTTGCTTTCTTTACACCGGGAATAAGACCGTTGGAAGCCATCTCACGGAATTGGATTCTTGAGATACCAAACTGACGGATATATCCTTTAGGACGACCAGTCAGCTTGCAACGGTTGTGCATACGAATCGGATTAGAATTCTTAGGCAAGTCCTGCAATTTCTGTGCAGCTTCAAAAGCTTCAGCAGGATCACCAGTTCTAACGATTTGCTTCAACGCAGCTCTTTTCTCGGCATATCTGGCTACTAATTTAGCACGCTTTACTTCACGTGCCTTCATTGATTCCTTTGCCATATTATCAATCTTTTTTAGCGTTTTTAAACGGTAAACCGAATTCTTTCAACAAGGCATACCCTTCTTCATCTGTTTGCGCAGAGGTTACAAAGGTAATATTCATTCCGAGAATTCTGGTAATACTATCAATATTAATTTCAGGGAAAATGATTTGTTCCTGAATACCAAGGGTATAATTACCTTTACCATCAAACTTACTTTCAATACCCTTGAAGTCGCGAATACGAGGCAGAGCTACACGAACCAGCTTTTCAAGGAATTCGTACATTCTCTCACGACGCAGAGTTACCATAACACCAATCGGCATTTTCTTACGTAACTTAAAGTTCGCAATATCCTTACGAGAAATGGTTGCCACGGCTTTCTGACCAGTAATAGCAGTCATTTCATTAATTGCCACTTCAATAATCTTCTTGTCGGCAACAGCCATACCCAGACCTTGATTGATAACAATCTTCTTAAGTACGGGTATCTGCATTGAAGAAGAATACTGGAACTGTGATTTCAATGCAGGCGCAATACGCTCTGCATATTCTTTCTTAAGGCTAGCAGTATTACTCATTACTTAATCTCCTCTCCTGATTTTTTAGAATAACGCACTAAAGTGCCATCAGCACTTACTTTTCTTCCAACACGCGTTGCTTTGCCAGTCTTTGGATCAACGGGGTTCAAGTTTGACAAGTGGACAGAAGCCTCCTGCTTCACGATGCCACCTTGCGGATTTTTAGCATTCGGTTTTGTACTCTTAGACACCATGTTGATACCTTCAACAATTGCACGGTTTTTATCAACAAGAACCTTCAATACACGACCAGTCTTACCCTTGTCTTCACCGGAGTTTACATAAACTGTATCGCCTTTTTTAATATGTAATTTACTCATTACTCAAATCTTTTACAATATTAAAGTACTTCAGGAGCGAGTGACACAACTTTCATGTTAGTAGCACGAAGTTCACGAGCTACCGGACCGAAAATACGACTACCTCTAATTTCACCTGCATTGTTCAACAACACGCAAGCATTATCATCAAAACGTATGTAAGAGCCATCAGCACGACGGATTTCTTTCTTAGTACGTACGATCAAAGCTTTAGACACTGCACCTTTTTTAATATCACTTGAAGGGATAACGCTCTTTACAGAAACGACAATCACGTCCCCTACTGAAGCATAGCGGCGACCTGTACCACCCAAAACGCGGATACAGAGAGCCTCTTTTGCCCCACTATTATCACATACTGTAAGTCTGGATTCTACTTGTATCATAATTACTTAGCTCTTTCAATTATTTCTACCAATCTCCATCTCTTAGTCTTGCTCAAAGGACGAGTTTCCATGATGTGTACAGTATCGCCGACATTGCACTCATTCTTTTCATCATGAGCATGGTACTTCTTCGTCTTGCTAACGAACTTACCATATATGGGGTGTTTCTCCTTAAACTTAGCTGCTACCGTAATGGTCTTATCCATCTTGTTGCTCAGCACAACCCCAGTTCTTTCTTTTCTTAAATTTCTTGCTTCCATCAAGCTCATCATTTATTGTTAAGTTCTCTTTGGCGTAATTCTGTTTTCATACGCGCAATAGTCCTGCGTAATTGTTTGATTTGAGCAGGATTATCCAAAGGAGAAATAGAATGATTTAAAACCATTTGGTTGTAATTAGCTACTTCTGCTTCTACTCTTTCTACCAAGTCGTTGGTAGGCATCTCTTTAATTTCTGCTATTTTCATACTCCTTACGCATTTTGATTTTGAATATCATAATCACGTCTAACCACAAACTTGGTTGTGATAGGAAGCTTCTGTGCAGCCAAGCGCAAAGCCTCTTTAGCGATTTCATAAGATACTCCTTCGGCTTCGATAATAATTCTACCCGGTGTAACAGGGGCTACGAATCCCTCCGGTGCACCCTTACCTTTACCCATACGTACATCAGCAGGCTTTCTGGTAATAGGTTTATCGGGGAAAATACGAATCCAAATCTGTCCTTGACGTTGCATATATCTTGTCACTGCAATACGCGCAGCTTCAATCTGACGGCCTGTAATCCATTTCGTTTCCAAGGCCTTAATACCAAAAGATCCGAAAGCCAACTGGTTTCCTCTTTGGGCATTACCCTTTTGACGGCCTTTTTGTTGTCTTCTGAATTTTGTTTTTTTCGGTTGTAACATAATTCCTAAAAATCAAATTCGTTAGCGATTATTTTTCTTTCTTTTGAAGTTCTTTCCGCCATTGTTTCCGCTATTGCTTCCACGACCACTTTCCTTGCTTTGCGTAAAGTTCGGAGCCAACTCCCTCTTACCATAAACTTCACCTCTACAAATCCAAACTTTAATACCGAGAAGACCAACCTTTGTCAATGCTTCTGCATGACAGTAGTCAATATCTGCTCTGAAAGTGTGCAACGGAGTTCTTCCTTCCTTATACATTTCAGAACGGGCCATTTCTGCACCATTCAAACGTCCTGAAATCTGAATCTTGATACCTTCCGCACCCATACGCATGGTATTGGCAATGCCCATCTTGATGGCACGACGGTAGGCAATTTTACCTTCAACCTGACGGGCGATGTTGTTAGCCACGATAACAGCGTCCAACTCAGGTCTTTTAACTTCGAAGATATTAATCTGCACATCCTTATCCGTAACCTTCTTCAACTCCTCCTTCAACTTGTCAACTTCTTGGCCACCTTTGCCGATAATGATACCCGGACGTGCAGTACAAACGGTAATAGTCACGAGTTTCAGTGTACGTTCAATTACAATTCTTGACACACTAGCCTTTGCCAGACGAGCGTTCAAATATTTACGAATCTTGCTATCTTCCAGCAGAGAGTCGCCGTAATTCTTTCCACCATACCAATTGGAATCCCATCCTCTGATAATTCCTAAACGGTTGCTTATTGGATTAACTTTTTGTCCCATTTACCTTAATTTTGATCTTCGTTATTACTTTTAGAACCAACGAACAACGTTACGTGGTTTGAACGTTTACGAATTCTGTAACCTCTACCCTGCGGAGCCGGTCTCATTCTTTTGAGCGTAGCACCACCATCAACAAAAATCTTGGTTACGAACAGCTCGCCACTTTCAGCTTTACGTTCGTTTTTCTGCTCCCAGTTAGCAATTGCAGAGCGCAGCAACTTTTCCACTCTTGCGGCAGCCTCTTTTGAAGAGAACTTCAGGACGCCGAGTGCTCTGTTCACCTCCATCCCGCGAATCATGTCAGCCACGAGACGCATTTTACGGGGGGAAGTAGGAACATTTTGCAATTTCGCAAAATACATGGTCTTAAGGGCTTCTTTTCTTTTTTCAGCCGATATTTTTTTTCTTGCTCCCATTATATTATTACTTTATTATTTCAGATAAATCCTGTTTTATTTTTTCTTGTTACCAGCGTGTCCTCTGAAAGTACGAGTTGGAGCAAATTCGCCCAACTTGTGTCCTACCATATTTTCGGTAACATAAACAGGAATAAATTTATTTCCGTTGTGAACTGCAACAGTATGGCCTACGAAATCAGGCGAAATCATTGAAGCTCTGGCCCAGGTCTTAACTACCACTTTCTTGCCCGATTCATTCATGGCAAGCACTTTCTTCTCAAGCTTAACGTTAATATACGGACCTTTTTTTAATGAACGACTCATAATTTACTCAATTAATCAGATTACTTCTTTCTTCTCTCAATAATATACTTAGACGATTGTTTCTTCGGAGCTCTTGTCTTAAGACCCTTAGCGTACAATCCCTTACGAGATCTCGGGTGTCCTCCTGAAGCACGTCCTTCACCACCACCCATCGGGTGATCAACCGGGTTCATAACAACACCACGGTTACGCGGACGACGTCCTAACCAACGAGAACGTCCAGCTTTACCTGAACTTTCCAATCCATGATCTGAGTTACCTACACTACCGATAGTAGCCTTACATGTGCTGAGAATCTGACGAACCTCACCTGAAGGCAACTTGATAACGCAGTATTTACCTTCTCTAGAAGTCAACTGAGCGAAGTTACCAGCCGAGCGAACCAAGGCAGCGCCTTGTCCCGGACGTAATTCGATATTATGAATTACAGTACCGACCGGAATATTCTGAAGCGGAAGTGCGTTTCCGATTTCCGGAGTAGCAGTTTCACCTGACATCAAAGTTGTACCAACTTGCAATCCATTGGGAGCAATAATATATCTTTTTTCTCCATCTGCATAAAACAACAGAGCGATACGAGCCGAACGGTTCGGATCGTATTCAATTGTTTTAACCACCGCAGGCACACCGTCTTTATTTCTCTTGAAATCTACGATACGAATAATCTTCTTACTACCGCCACCAATGTAACGCATGGTCATCTTACCTTCGTTATTACGACCACCTGAAGATTTCTTACCAAATACAAGAGACTTTTCTGGTACCCGTGCAGTAATCTCTTCGTAAGTACCAATAATTTTATGTCTTTGCCCCGGTGTTGTGGGCTTAAATTTACGTACTGCCATTTTTATTAAATATTGCTATAAAAATCAATAGTATCTCCTTCTTTCAACGTAACGATAGCCTTCTTGAACGCATTCGTACGTCCGTTGATGATACCGGCACGAGTATAGCGGCTCTTGTTCTTGCCAGCATACTTCATTGTATTCACATCAACTACTGTAACGTTGTAAAGGGCTTCAACTTCCTTCTTAATTTCCAGTTTATTAGCTTCAGGACGCACGATAAAGCCGAAACGATTGTTCGTCTTATCAGTAATTGCAGTCATCTTCTCTGTCACTAACGGTTTAATAATAATTCCCATTATTTAAGCCTCCTTTTTACATTAAGATATTGTCGATAGCAGAAAGTGCACTTTCAGCAAACACAACAACCCCAGCGTCCAATACTCTGTAAGTATTTAACCCTGAGACAGTCTGCACATTAGCGCCCTTCACATTACGAGCCGACAAATATACGTTTTTATTTGCTTCTGGTAAAATCATAAGCAGCTTTTTGTCAGATACTTTAAGATTTTTTGTCATTGCAACGAAATCTTTAGTCTTCGGAGCTTCAAAAGAGAAGTCTTCTACTACTACAACCGCGTTGTTCTGAGCCTTATATGACAAAGCCGACTTACGAGCCAGAGCCTTTACTTTTTTATTTAATTTGAAGTAGTAATCTCTCGGTTTCGGACCGAATACGCGTCCACCACCAACCAGTACCGGTGAATTCATGTCACCACGACGTGCACCACCACCACCTTTCTGGCGACCGATTTTACGAGTAGAACCACTGATTTCGCTTCTTTCCTTTGATTTGTGTGTACCCTGACGCTGGTTAGCCATAAACTGTTTAACATCCAAGTAGATAGCATGGTCGTTGGGCTCAATTCCGAAGATAGACTCGTTTAACGTAATCTTTCTCCCAGTGTCTTCACCTTTAATGTTATATACGTTAACTTCCATTATTTCTCAATTATTACGATTGAACCTTTGCAACCAGGAACAGAACCCTTAATCAAAAGAAGATTATGCTCCGCGATTACCTTTAATACCTGCAGGTTTTGAACAGTCACTCTGTCGCCACCAAGCTGTCCACCCATGCGCATTCCCTTGAATACCTTTGCGGGATAAGAACAAGCACCGATAGAACCCGGCTTGCGAGCACGGTTATGCTGACCGTGAGTAGTCTGACCTACACCACCGAAACCATGACGTTTTACTACACCTTGGAAACCTTTACCCTTAGAAGTACCTACAACATCAACAAAAGTTGCGCCATTGAACAATTCTACGGTAACAGTGTCACCCAGATTCAATTCTGTTTCAAATTCTTTGAACTCAGCCAAGTGTTTCTTGGGAGTTACTCCAGCTTTCTTAAAGTGCCCCATCAAAGGCTTTGTAGTGTGCTTCTCCTTCTTATCTTGGAAGCCCAACTGAACAGCTTCATAACCGTCCTTTTCTACAGTTTTCACTTGAGTAACAACACAAGGACCTGCTTCGATAACAGTGCATGGTACATTCTTACCCTCGGCACTGAAAACGGATGTCATTCCGATTTTTTTTCCTAATAATCCTGGCATTTCACTTATTTTTTTAATACTTACACTTTGATTTCTACTTCCACACCACTCGGCAACTCCAACTTCATCAGAGCATCTACTGTCTTAGCTGTTGAACTATAGATGTCAATCAGTCTCTTGTAAGAAGAGAGTTCGAATTGTTCACGCGACTTCTTGTTAACGAAAGTCGAACGATTCACGGTAAAGATACGCTTGTGCGTAGGGAGAGGAATCGGACCGCTAACGATGGCGCCCGTTGTCTTTACCGTTCTTACAATCTTCTCAGCTGACTTGTCAACCAAGTTGTGGTCGTAAGATTTCAGTTTGATTCTAATTTTTTGACTCATTACTGTCTTTAGTTATTAAATAGTTATATATAAGATGAAGTTCCGCAGGCTAAGAGTCATTCGCTAACCTACGGGACTTCAAGTTTTTTTAGATTAAGTCAGCACGACCTTTCACTTCCTCCAATACAGCCTTGGCAATAGAGTTGGAAACTTGGGCATGGTGAGAGTATACCATTGAAGAGGTTGCACGGCCAGAACTAATGGTACGCAAAGCTGTTACGTAACCGAACATTTCTGCCAACGGAACCATTGCCTTTACAATACGTGCACCAGAACGGCTGGATTCCATACCTTCTACCTGACCACGACGCTTGTTCAAGTCACCGATAACGTCACCCATGTTTTCTTCCGGAGTAACAACTTCCAGCTTCATAATAGGCTCCATCAATACCGGACCTGCCTTAGCACAAGCATTCTTGTATGCTTGGATAGCACAGATTTCGAAAGACAACTGATCAGAGTCAACCGGGTGGAAAGAACCATCAATCAAAGTTACCTTCAGTGAATCTAACGGATAACCTGCCAACACACCATTCTTCATGGCAGTAGTGAAGCCCTTCTGTACAGACGGGATAAATTCCTTAGGAATGTTACCACCCTTCACTTCGTCAACGAATTGCAATCCACCTTCCTTGAAGTCTTCATCAACCGGACCGATGTTCACGATAATATCTGCGAACTTACCACGACCACCAGACTGCTTCTTGTAAACTTCACGCAAGTTAACTGTCTTAGTAATGGCTTCCTTGTAGTTAACCTGAGGCTTACCTTGGTTACATTCAACCTTGAACTCACGCTTAAGACGATCGATAATAATATCCAAGTGAAGTTCACCCATACCAGAGATAACTGTCTGCCCAGTCTGTTCGTCAGTCTTAACTGTGAACGTCGGGTCTTCTTCAGCCAGCTTAGCCAGACCATTTGACAGTTTATCCATATCCTTCTGGGTCTTAGGCTCAACTGCGATACCAATTACCGGTTCCGGGAAATCCATAGACTCCAATACAATCGGTGCAGTTTCGTCACACAATGTATCACCAGTATGTATATCCTTGAAACCTACGCCAGCACCAATATCACCAGCACTAATAACTTCTACCGGGTTCTGCTTGTTTGAGTGCATCTGGAACAAACGAGATACACGCTCTTTCTTACCAGAACGAGAGTTATAGATATAAGAACCAGCCTCAATCTTACCGGAATAAACGCGGAAGAAAGTCAAACGGCCCACATACGGGTCAGTTGCGATTTTAAATGCCAAAGCAGAAGTCTTTTCATCTTCGCTCGGTTTACGATCTTCTTCAGCGCCAGTTTCAGGATTTGAACCCACAACGTTTTCTGTATCCAACGGAGAAGGCAAGAATGCACAAACGTAGTCGAGCAACGTCTGTACACCTTTATTCTTGAATGAAGAACCGCAAAGCATCGGGACTACAGCCATTTGCACTGTTGCGTTACGGAGAGCTCTCAAAACCTCTTCTTCCGTAATGGTAGAAGGATCATCGAAATATTTCTCCATCAAAGCATCGTCAAACTCAGCCACTTTTTCGAGCATCTTATCTCTCCATTCGTTAGCTTCGTCTGCCAAGTTTGCAGGGATTTCCTCTACAGTATAATCAGCACCCATTGTTTCATCATGCCAATAGATAGCTTTCATTTTGATAAGGTCCACCAGACCTTTGAAAGACTCCTCAGCACCGATAGGAATAACGATAGGACACGGATTAGCACCCAAAACGTCCTTCATTTGGCGAACTACTTCAAAGAAGTCAGCACCCGAACGGTCCATTTTATTAACGTAAGCAATACGCGGTACGTTATATTTGTCAGCCTGACGCCAAACTGTTTCAGATTGCGGTTCAACGCCACCGACTGCACAATAAGCAGCAACGGCACCATCAAGAATACGCAAAGAACGTTCTACCTCAGCGGTAAAGTCAACGTGTCCCGGAGTGTCAATCAAGTTAATTTTATAAGTATCACCTGCATATTTCCAACGAGTAGTGGTAGCCGCAGAAGTGATAGTAATACCACGTTCCTGCTCTTGTTCCATCCAGTCCATTGTAGCGGCACCGTCATGCACCTCACCGATTTTGTGGGTCAAACCCGTGTAAAACAAAATACGTTCAGAGGTTGTTGTCTTTCCGGCATCAATGTGAGCCATGATACCGATATTGCGTGTCAAATGTAAATCTTGCTTTGCCATTTCTTATTCTTTACTTTAAGTTAAAACATCAATCAGTTATTTCTTGCAGTATCAGAATCTGAAATGAGCGAATGCGCGGTTGGCTTCAGCCATTCTGTGCATATCTTCTTTACGTTTGTAAGCACCGCCCTGTTCATTGAAAGCATCCATGATTTCGGCAGCCAGTTTATCAGCCATTGATTTACCACCACGCTTACGTGCAAAGATTATCAAGTTCTTCATGGAAATTGATTCCTTACGATCAGCACGAATTTCTGTAGGAACCTGGAAAGTAGCACCACCCACACGGCGAGACTTAACTTCCACTTGAGGAGTCACATTATCCAGAGCTTTTTTCCAGATTTCAAGAGCGGACTTCTCTTCATTCTGCATTTTATTCTTCACTGTTTCCAAAGCAGCATAGAAGATTTCATAAGAAGTATTCTTCTTTCCATCATACATCAGATGATTCACAAACTTGGAAACTTTTACATCATTGAACACGGGATCCGGCAGGATAACGCGTTTTTTGGGTTTTGCTTTTCTCATTTTCTGAAAGAATAATGTTTTTCGTTCTTGGTTGTTTACTTCTGTCTTCTTCAACTCTCCCTCCGGAGGATTTACTCAACCGCCAGCATTTCCAACAAACTAAAACGTAAGTTATTACTTTTAATTTTTCTGTTTTAGGACATCAGGCTACCTGATTATTTCTTCTTAGCAGGAGCTTGACCCGGCTTCGGACGTTTTGCGCCATATTTGGAACGTCTTTGCGTACGTCCTGCAACACCTGCAGTATCCAAAGTACCACGTACGATGTGATAACGCACACCCGGAAGGTCTTTCACACGACCACCACGTACCAGCACAATAGAGTGTTCCTGCAAGTTGTGACCTTCTCCCGGAATATAAGAGTTCACCTCTTTACCATTGGTCAAACGCACACGAGCTACTTTACGCATAGCTGAATTCGGTTTCTTCGGAGTGGTTGTATACACTCTCACGCAAACGCCACGTCTTTGAGGACAAGAATCCAATGCGGGAGACTTTGATTTCTCCACCAGCACTTCGCGTCCTTTTCTTACTAATTGCTGAATTGTAGGCATTTTAATTGTTTTTAGTTATATATTATTGTTTATATTAATTCAAAACTATACACTTTTGGGCTGCAAAGATACTAATAAGTTTTGAATAATCAATGCACTACAAGTTTTTTTTATTCTACGCTTCACCCTTGATGTTGGGAAGTGGCGGGAATGTTTGTTCATCCGGCATGCGAATCAATCCGAATGAGCGTTCATATTTTCCGATATTTTCTTCGAGTGCACGCAACAACCGCTTGGCATGTTCGGGTGCCAAAACAATGCGCGATTGTACGCCAGCCTTTGGCATACCCGGCATCACGCGGATAAAGTCGAGAATAAATTCCGAACTGGAATGGGTTATAATAGCTAGATTGGCATACGTACCTTGCGCCACTTCTTCTTTCAATTCTATCTGAAGCTGTCCATTATTATTTTCTTGAGTCTCCATATTGCACAATTGTTTTAAAAATGTTCTTAAAAGATAGACCAAAAATACTCTTTTTTTTTGAATGATATACATTTAAATAGAAAAAGTACATAATAAGCCGTCCTCAAAAAGAAGACACAAGTAAATAAGCACATCTATAAAAGACATTACCAGCCATTTTACAACGATAGCAATAAAGGTTTAGAGAAGTACCGCACCATGTTTGCAGCATCATATACTCTGCTCATAAAAAGTACACATCAAGACAAAAAGGGAAAAAACCTAGAAAAACAGAGAGGGAATATTCTTCTTACAGAATATTCCCTCTCTCTATTCAAGAATTCTATTGACGTTGTATCGGCTATCCCTCTACTTTCTCGTCTACAGCATAATCAAGTACCGTCTTCTTGTTGGCAAGCATACGGTCGTATTCTTCTTTGGAGCCAACAATAATCTTCTCAAACTCGCGTTGTCCGGTACCGGCAGGAATCAAGTGACCGCAAATTACGTTCTCCTTCATACCTTCCAGACGGTCTACCTTTCCGTTGATAGCAGCCTCGTTCAGCACCTTCGTCGTTTCCTGGAAGGAAGCAGCCGACATGAAACTCGAAGTCTGCAATGCAGCACGGGTGATACCTTGAAGAATCTGTGTAGAAGTCGCAGGCACAGCATCACGCACTTCCACGGGTTTCAAGTCGCGACGTTTCAACATGGAGTTCTCGTCCCGCAGTTTGCGGGCTGTTACAATCTGACCCGCCTGCAGGCTCTGGGAATCTCCGGCATCCACTACCACCTTCTTTCCCCAGATACGGTCGTTCTCTTCCATGAATTCCATCTTGTCAACAACCTGCTGTTCCAGGAAACGGGTATCGCCCGGCTCGTCGATTTCCACCTTACGCATCATCTGACGAACGATGATTTCAAAGTGCTTGTCATTAATCTTCACACCCTGCAGACGATAAACGTCCTGAACCTCGTTCACGATATATTCCTGCACGGCCGTAGGACCTTTGATAGCCAGAATGTCCGCAGGCGTAATGGCACCGTCAGACAAGGGAGTACCGGCACGTACATAGTCGTTTTCCTGAACCAGAATCTGCTTAGACAGCGGGACGAGGTACTTCTTCACTTCACCGGTTTTGGAAGTAACGATAATTTCACGATTACCGCGTTTTACCTTACCCATAGTAACCTCACCGTCAATTTCTGAAACCACGGCAGGATTAGACGGGTTACGTGCCTCGAACAGCTCAGTGACACGGGGAAGACCACCCGTGATATCACCCGCCTTACCTACGGCACGCGGAATCTTCACGATAACTTCACCGGCCTTCACCTTCTGTCCGTCCTCAACCACCACATGGCCACCAACCGGGAGGTTGTATGTACGAATCAGTTCACCGTCTTCGGTCATGATATGTGCAGTAGGCACCTTCGTCTTGTCCTTAGACTCAATGATAATGATTTCACGCAAACCGGTAGATTCATCAGACTCTACCTTATAAGTCACGTTTTCAATAACGCCTTCAAATTCAATCTTACCGGTAGCTTCGGTAATGATAACCGCGTTGAACGGGTCCCAACGGGCAATCATCTTTCCTTTCTCTACCATTTCGCCATCAGCTGCATAGAGCGTAGAGCCGTAGGGCACGTTGTGGGTGGAGAGCACGATACCCGTATTGACATCCACGAAACGTACTTCGGCCAGACGTCCTACCACAACCTTTGCCGGTTCGCCTGCTTCATCGATAACGTCTACCGTACGGAGTTCTTCGAATTCCAGACGAGCAGGGTTCTTGGCCACAATACTTGCGTTGGCAGCAATATTGGCTGCCGTACCACCAGCATGGAATGTACGCAGTGTCAACTGTGTACCCGGCTCACCGATAGACTGTGCAGCGATTACACCGACTGCCTCACCCTTCTGAACCATACGACTGGAAGCCAGATTACGTCCGTAGCACTTAGCACAAACCCCCTTCTTGGATTCGCAAGTCAATACTGAACGGATTTCAACACTCTCGATTGGAGAATCTTCAATACGCTGTGCAATGTCCTCGGTAATTTCCTCACCGCCGGCCACAATCAGTTCACCGGTTGTAGGATGAACAATATCATGTACGGACACACGACCCAAGATACGTTCGTACAGAGTAGCAATGATTTCATCATTGTTCTTCAATGCCGTACAAACCAATCCGCGGAGTGTGCCGCAGTCTTCTTCATTAATAATCACATCATGCGATACATCAACCAGACGACGAGTCAGGTATCCGGCGTCGGCCGTCTTCAAAGCAGTATCGGCAAGACCCTTACGAGCACCGTGAGTAGAAATAAAGTACTCCAACACCGACAAACCCTCCTTAAAGTTAGAAAGAATCGGGTTTTCGATAATCTGACCACCTTCGGCACCTGCTTTCTGGGGCTTTGCCATCAAACCACGCATACCGGAGAGCTGACGAATCTGTTCCTTAGAACCACGGGCACCGGAATCCAACATCATGTATACGGAGTTGAAGCCCTGGTCGTCGCTTGAAATGGTTTTCATCAGGATGTTTGACAATTCTGAGTTCACGTGTGTCCAGATATCGATTACCTGATTGTAACGCTCGTTGTTGGTGATGAAACCCATGTTATAGTTATTGATTACCTGCTCTACTTCATCGTAACCCTTCTGTACCAATGCTTCCTTTTCTTCCGGGATGATGATATCGCCCAAGTTGAACGACAGACCACCCTTGAAGGCCATATAGTAACCGAGGTTCTTGATTCCGTCAAGGAAGTCGGCTGCCTTGGCAACACCACACACCTTAATTACGTGACTGATGATGTCGCGGAGTGACTTCTTGGAGATAATCGTATTGATGTATCCTGCTTCTGTCGGAACAATTTCGTTAACAATGACACGACCTACAGAAGTATCGTGCATCATCTTGTCCACAATGTTGCCATTCCCGTCAACGTCTTTCACTACGACGCTTACCGGAGCATGGATGTCACACTTGCCTTCATTGTAGGCAATCAGCGCTTCCTCGGGACCGTAGAATGTCAGGCCCTCACCCTTGGCACCTTTGCGCAACTTAGTAATGTAGTACAAACCGAGTACCATATCCTGGGCAGGCACAGTGATAGGAGCACCGTTGGCAGGGTTCAATATATTGTGCGACTGTAGCATCAGCATCTGTGCTTCCAGAATCGCTTCATTGCTCAGTGGCAAGTGCACAGCCATCTGGTCACCGTCGAAGTCGGCATTGAATGCCGTACATGCCAACGGATGCAGCTGGATTGCCTTACCTTCAATCATCTTGGGCTGGAATGCCTGGATACCGAGACGGTGAAGTGTCGGGGCACGATTCAACAACACCGGATGACCCTTCATCACGTGTTCCAGAATATCCCAGATAACTGGTTCCTTGCGGTCTACAATCTTCTTGGCGCTCTTTACTGTCTTCACTATA
Organism: Bacteroides sp. L10-4; assembly: GCF_013373675.1. Lineage (NCBI taxonomy): Bacteria > Pseudomonadati > Bacteroidota > Bacteroidia > Bacteroidales > Bacteroidaceae > Bacteroides > Bacteroides sp. L10-4. The sequence goes on along the minus strand of NZ_JABXJH010000025.1, from coordinate 20,666 downwards.
CCGCGCTCAATAAGCTTACGGATAATGAACGGCTTGTAAAGCTCGGCTGCCATCAGTTTCGGGATACCACATTCGCCCATCTTCAACTCCGGACCTACAACGATTACAGAACGTGCGGAATAGTCGACACGCTTACCCAACAAATTCTGACGGAAACGTCCCTGCTTACCCTTCAAACTATCGGAAAGAGACTTCAACGGACGGTTAGCATCGGTCTTCACTGCGCTCGATTTACGGGAGTTGTCGAACAGAGAGTCTACAGCTTCCTGCAACATACGCTTTTCATTACGCAAAATCACCTCAGGAGCTTTGATTTCAATCAATCTCTTTAGACGGTTGTTGCGGATAATGACACGACGATAAAGGTCATTCAAGTCGGAAGTTGCGAAACGGCCACCATCCAACGGAACCAACGGACGAAGTTCGGGTGGAATAACCGGTACAATGCGTACAATCATCCACTCGGGCTTGTTACGTCCGCGTGATGCACGGAACGACTCAACGACCTGAAGACGCTTTAAGGCTTCGGTCTTGCGTTGCTGTGATGCATCGCTTCCGGCACGGTTACGCAGTTCGTAAGACAAAGAGTCGAGATTAAGGCGTGACAGCAAATCGTAGATAGCTTCCGCACCCATCTTGGCAATAAACTTATTGGGGTCTGAATCTTCGAGGAACTGGTTGTCTTTCGGCAGTTTTTCCAGCAAGTCCAGGTATTCTCCTTCTTCAAGCAAGTCGTACTGTGCCACTTCATCAGACAGTACACCCGGTTGAATGACAACATAACGCTCGTAATAGATAATGGCATCCAGCTTCTTGGTAGGCAGCCCCAACAAGTAGCCGATTTTGTTGGGAAGTGAACGGAAGTACCAGATGTGAGCCACGGGTACAACGAGCTGAATGTGCCCCATACGCTCACGGCGCACTTTCTTTTCAGTCACTTCCACACCGCAACGGTCGCAGACGATACCTTTGTAACGGATACGCTTGTACTTACCGCAATGGCACTCGTAATCCTTGATAGGACCAAAGATGCGCTCGCAGAATAATCCGTCACGTTCAGGCTTATACGTACGATAGTTGATGGTTTCAGGCTTTAAAACTTCACCACTCGAATTCTCTAGGATTTCCTCAGGAGAAGCCAAACCGATAGAGATTTTCGAGAAATTACTCTTTATCTTGTTATCTTTTCTAAAAGCCATAAATTTATTTAATTGATAATTGACAATGGAAAATTGAAAATGAAAAACTGAAAACCGATAATTGAGAATGGGAACTTACATTACCCATTCTCAATTATCAATTATCCATTATTCTAAGTTGATGCTCAAGCCCAAACCTCTCAACTCGTGTAGCAATACGTTCAGTGACTCGGGGATACCCGGAGCAGGCATCGGCTCACCCTTCACAATTGCTTCATAAGCCTTGGAACGCCCAACAACGTCATCAGACTTGATAGTCAAGATTTCCTGCAGAATGTGTGCGGCACCGAAAGCTTCAAGTGCCCAAACCTCCATTTCTCCAAAACGCTGACCACCGAACTGTGCCTTACCACCCAACGGCTGTTGCGTAATAAGTGAGTATGGGCCGATGGAACGTGCGTGCATCTTGTCTTCAACCATGTGACCGAGCTTCAGCATGTAGGTCACACCTACCGTAGCCTGCTGCTCGAATGCTTCACCGGTACCACCATCATACAGCGTTGTCTTGCCGTAGCGAGGCAGGCCGGCCTTGTCGGTCCATTCGTTCAAATCGTCCAAAGATGCACCGTCAAAGATAGGAGTTGCAAACTTCACGCCCAAGTTCTTTCCTGCACGACCGAGAACAGCCTCGAATATCTGACCAATGTTCATACGTGAAGGCACACCCAACGGATTCAGTACAATGTCTACCGGAGTACCGTCAGCAAGGAACGGCATGTCTTCCTGACGTACCACACGGGAAACGATACCCTTGTTACCGTGACGACCGGCCATCTTGTCACCAACACCAATCTTACGTTTCTTTGCAATGTATACCTTGGCCATCTGGATGATACCTGCCGGCAACTCGTCACCGATAGTGATGGCAAACTTCTTGCGTTTCAATTCAGCATCGAGTTCCTTGTACTTCTTGATGAAGTTCATCACCAATGCACGAATCAGTTCGTTGGTATGTTCATCCTTCGTCCAACTGCTCAACTGAACAGCAGTGAAGTCCAAATCACTGAAATCGGAGGCAGAGAATCTGGCGCCTTTGGAAATAATGTCGGCACCCATATAATCTTTCACACCTTCCGATGTATAGTTTTCTGTAAGCTTCAACAGCTTGTTTATCAATACTTTTTTAAGGTCATTAATCTTAGCGTCGAACTCATCATCAATCTTCGGCAACAAAGCCTTATCAGCCAGTTTGGAGCTGCGTGTCTTGACAACACGAGAGAACAGGCGCTTACCGATAACGACACCCTTTAAAGAAGGAGAAGCCTTCAGGGAGGCATCCTTCACATCACCGGCCTTATCACCAAAAATAGCACGGAGCAACTTCTCTTCCGGAGAAGGATCCGACTCACCTTTCGGAGTAATCTTACCGATAAGAATATCGCCCGGCTCGATACGGGCACCCACACGAACAATACCGTTTTCGTCAAGATCCTTGGTAGCTTCCTCACTTACGTTGGGGATGTCAGAGGTCAGCTCTTCCATACCACGCTTCGTTTCGCGAACTTCCAAAGAATATTCTTCCACGTGCACGGAAGTCAGAAGGTCCTCACGAACCACACGTTCGTTCAATACGATAGCATCCTCATAGTTATAACCTTTCCACGGCATGTAAGCAACCAGCAGGTTCTTACCCAGTGCAAGCTCTCCGTCTTCTGTTGAATAACCTTCGGTCAAGATTTGACCTGCAGTAACACGCTGCCCCTTCTCGCAAATTGGGCGGAGGTCAATCGTCATGTTCTGGTTAGTGCGGCGCCACTTCGGGATATTATATTCTTTCAAAGCAGGCTCGAAGCTTACGAACTCTTCCTCCTCCGTACGGTCGTACAGAATACGAATAGTCGTTGCATCCACGAATTCAACCACACCGTCACCTTCAGCAGTAATCTGCGTACGAGAGTCGCATGCCAGCTGACGCTCGATACCGGTACCTACAATCGGAGCTTCGCTCTTCAACAAAGGAACAGCCTGGCGCATCATGTTTGATCCCATCAATGCACGGTTGGCATCATCATGTTCCAAGAACGGAATCAAAGAAGCCGCAATAGAAGCAATCTGCTGGGGAGATACGTCCATCAATTCCACCTCGGCAGGAGAAACCACCGGATAGTCAGCATCCTGACGGGATTTTACCTTATCACGTACAAAAGTACCATCATCATTCAAAGGAGCATTGCCCTGAGCAATAATCTTGGCTTCCTCTTCTTCAGCAGTGAGGTAAACCAGACCTTCGTCAGAAAGATCAACCTTACCCTCTGTCACTTTACGGTATGGAGTTTCAATGAAGCCGAGCTCGTTGATTTTCGCAAACACACAGAGTGAAGAAATCAAACCGATGTTCGGGCCTTCAGGGGTCTCGATAGGACAAAGACGTCCGTAGTGAGTATAGTGTACGTCACGAACCTCGAAACCAGCACGCTCACGTGACAGACCGCCAGGTCCTAAGGCAGACATACGGCGCTTATGGGTAATCTCGGCCAGCGGATTGGTCTGGTCCATGAACTGTGACAAAGCATTCGTTCCGAAGAATGAATTGATAACAGAAGAGATTGTTTTGGCGTTAATCAAGTCAATCGGAGTAAAGACTTCATTGTCACGGACGTTCATACGCTCGCGGATAGTACGCGACATACGTGCCAGACCGATAGCAAACTGATTGGACAACTGCTCGCCCACTGTACGCACACGACGGTTGCTCAAGTGGTCGATATCGTCCACGTCTGCTTTCGAGTTAATCAACTCGATGAGATATTTGATGATTTCGATAATATCTTCCTTGGTAAGGACACGCACGTCCATATCTGTCGTCAAGTTCAACTTTCTGTTGATACGATAACGACCTACATCACCCAGGTCATATCTCTTTTCTGAGAAGAACAAGTTATTGATAACCTCGCGTGCACTGGCATCATCAGCAGGGTCTGCATTACGCAACTGGCGATAGATGTAGAGTACAGCTTCTTTTTCCGAGTTACTCGGGTCCTTCTGCAGAGTATTATATATAATAGAATAGTCAGACTGGTTCGGCTCTTCCTTGTGTACGAGGATATTCTGAACTCCCGACTCTAATATAATGTCAACATGCTCCGGCTCGATTACTGTTTCACGGTCGATAACGACTTCGTTACGCTCGATGGAAACAACCTCACCGGTATCTTCGTCTACAAAATCCTCAATCCATGTTTTCAACACACGTGCGGCCAACTTACGTCCCACCATCTTCTTGAGACTCGTCTTGTTCACCTTCACGTCTTCCGCCAAATTAAAAATCTCGAGAATGTCCTTGTCATTCTCAAAACCGATGGCTCTCAGCAAAGTGGTAACCGGCAATTTCTTCTTACGGTCAATGTACGCATACATGACATTGTTAATGTCGGTGGCAAACTCAATCCACGAACCCTTGAACGGGATGATACGGGCTGAGTACAACTTGGTACCGTTGGCATGTACGCTCTGTCCGAAGAATACGCCCGGTGAACGGTGAAGCTGGGATACAACCACACGTTCCGCACCGTTGATGACGAATGTGGCTTTATCCGTCATGTAAGGAATAGGGCCGAGGAACACGTCTTGAATGACCGTGTCAAAATCCTCATGGTCAGGGTCGGTACAATATAATTTCAATTTTGCCTTCAAAGGCACGCTATATGTAAGCCCTCGCTCTATACATTCATCAATGGTATAGCGCGGCGGATCAATATAGTAGTCCAAAAACTCAAGAACAAAATTATTTCTTGTATCGGCAATGGGGAAGTTTTCAGCAAATACTTTATACAGTCCCTCGTTCTTACGCTTCTCGGGTGGAGTGTCCAGTTGTAGAAAGTCTTTGAATGACTTCAATTGTACTTCCAGAAAATCCGGATATTCAAGCGGATTCTTAGTCGAAGCAAAATTAACTCTTTGATTTACAGTATTTGAAGACATCTGTTAATGGATTTGTAGAACTTAATTTTAAATATATACACAAAAAGGTTAAGAACCCTTTTCACTAAGGGTTCCTAACCGAATTACCTGATTTACAGGCTAATGTTATTTAAGTTCAACTTCAGCTCCAGCTTCTTCCAATGTTTTCTTCAATGATTCTGCTTCGTCCTTAGCCAAACCTTCTTTTACTACGCTAGGAGCACCGTCTACCATGTCCTTAGCTTCCTTCAAGCCAAGACCGCAAGCTTCCTTAACGGCTTTAACTACCTGAAGTTTAGCTGAGCCAGCGCTCTTCAATACTACGTCGAAAGAAGTCTTTTCTTCTGCGGCAGCAGCACCACCGGCTGCAGGACCAGCAGCAACAGCTACAGCTGCAGCAGCAGGTTCAATACCATATTCTTCTTTCAGGATTGTTGCAAGTTCATTAACTTCTTTTACTGTCAAGTTAACTAATTGTTCTGCAAAAGCTTTCAAATCTGCCATTTTTGTATGATTTTTAATTGTTTAAATACTAAATAAATTGATATAATTCTTTTTCCGAAATTTACGCTTCGGGACGTTCACCAAGAGTCTTAAGAACTCCGTGGAGGGTGTTACCACCTGATTGCAGAGCAGAAATAACATTCTTGGCCGGTGACTGCAGCAATGCAACAATATCGGCAATAACTTCATTCTTGCTCTTGATACTTACGAGAGCATCCAACTGGTCAGCACCAACATAGAAGCTTTCTTCCGCATACGCAGCCTTCAGTCCGGGAATACCGTTCTTAGCCTTATCTTTAATCAACTTGGCCGGAGCGTTAGCAACGTTGCTGAACATTACGGCAGTTGTACCTTTCAGAGAACCATAAAGCGGAGAAAAGTCTTCTTCCAGGCTCTCCAATGCCTTGTGAAGCAATGTATTCTTAACTACCATCAATTTGATGTCAGCCTTGAAACATTCTCTTCTCAACATGCTGGTTGTAGCAGCATTCATGGCAGTGGTATCCACCAAATAGAAGTGACCGTATTCCTTCACTGTAGCAGCAATCTGCTCAATAATCGTACTTTTATCTTCCTTTCTCATTATTACTCCGTTTTATTAGATTTCTTCTACTGTTTTCGGGTCAATCTTGATGCCCGCACTCATCGTGCTAGAAAGATAAATACTCTTAATATATGTACCCTTGGCTGCAGTCGGTTTCAATTTATTCAAAGTAGAGATGAATTCTTTCGCATTGTCACGAATTTGCTCAGCACTAAATGAAACTTTACCGATAGAAGTATGAACAATACCACTCTTGTCAACCTTGAAGTCGATTTTGCCTTGTTTTACTTCTCTTACAGCTTTAGCAACATCCATAGTTACAGTGCCACTCTTTGGGTTAGGCATCAATCCACGAGGACCGAGCACACGACCGAGTGCACCAATTTTACCCATGATAGACGGCATAGTGATAATCACATCAATATCAGTCCATCCACCTTTGATCTTTTCAATATATTCGTCAAGACCAACATAGTCAGCTCCGGCTTCTTTTGCAGCAACTTCAGCATCTGGTGTACAAAGCACCAAAACGCGTACAACCTTACCAGTACCGTGAGGAAGTGATACAACACCTCTCACCATCTGGTTGGCCTTACGCGGGTCAACGCCCAAACGTACGTCAATATCCAGAGAAGCGTCAAACTTGGTATAAGTGATTTCTTTTACCAACTGAGCAGCTTCCTTGAGAGAGTATGCTTTCCCTGCTTCAATTTTTTCTGCAGCCAACTTTTGATTTTTTGTCAGTTTACCCATTCTAATTGAAGTTTATTAATTATTAACCGGGAACTCCCCTTTTACAGCGATACCCATACTTCTAGCTGTACCGGCAACCATTTTCATGGCAGCTTCCACAGTGAAACAGTTCAAGTCAACCATTTTGTCCTGAGCAATCGTACGAACTTGTTCCCAAGTAATCTCGGCAACTTTCTTACGGTTAGGCTCAGCAGAACCACTCTTTTGCTTCGTCACTTCCAACAACTGGATAGCCACGGGAGGAGTCTTGATTACAAAATCGAAAGACTTGTCTGCGTAGTAAGTGATAATCACAGGAAGAATCTTTCCTGCTTTGTCTTGGGTTCTGGCGTTGAATTGCTTGCAAAACTCCATGATATTGATACCCTTGGAACCCAATGCAGGTCCTACTGGGGGTGATGGATTTGCCGCGCCTCCTTTAATCTGTAATTTGATTAATCCAGCAACTTCTTTAGCCATTTTCTAATTGATTTATATGTATAAATATTAATGAAGAATACTACAGCGTAACACCTGCACTATTCTTTTTCAACTTGCATAAAGCCCAATTCGAGCGGAGTCTTCCGTCCGAATATCTTGACCATGACCTTCAGTTTCTTCTTCTCGGTGTTCACTTCTTCAATGATTCCACTGAATCCACTGAACGGACCGTAATTCACTTTTACAGTCTCGCCGACCACATACGGGATATTCAAGTCTTCACCTGATTCCTGCAATTCGTCGACCGTACCAAGTATACGATTCACTTCCGACTGTCTCAGAGGTACGGGTTTGTCCGAACCACCCAAGAACCCTATCACATTAGGAGTATTTCTCAGATGGTGAGCAACCTCACCCACCAGAGCAGCCTCCACCAAAACGTAACCAGGAAGATAACTTCTCTCTTTCACAATTTTCTTACCATTGCGAACCTGATATACCTTTTCGGTAGGAATCAATACCTGAGATACGTAATCACCAAGGTCGCTGTTTTTGATATCAGCTTCAAGGTATTCCTTTACCTTAGCTTCTTTTCCGCTAATAGCACGCAGAACGTACCATTTCTTTTCAATCTCAGACATTTCTTCTTACGTTTAATGTGGATAAACAAATTCCATCAGATGCTGAAAACAGAAGTCCATCGCGAATACTACCACTGCAATTAGTAGGGAAGCATATAAAACAACTACTGCACTGTTAGTAAGTTCAGAATACGTAGGCCACGACACTTTATGAACAAGTTCGTCGTAAGTTTCTTTTAAATAAGCTACAATCTTCTTCATTTCAAAAATATTAGCACGGGAGGAGAGGCTCGAACTCCCGACACCCGGTTTTGGAGACCGGTGCTCTACCAACTGAGCTACTCCCGTTTGAACATAATCAGTTCCCGATAAACACCGGGAACTGATTAAGATTATATTGGTGATTAGTCAAGAATTTCAGTAATCTGACCAGATCCTACCGTACGACCACCTTCGCGGATAGCGAAACGCAGACCTACGTTCAATGCTACCGGGTAAATCAGTTCTACAGTAATTTCTACGTTATCACCAGGCATTACCATTTCAGTTCCTTCCGGAAGAGAGATTTCACCTGTACAGTCCATAGTACGCAGATAGAACTGAGGACGATATTTGTTATGGAACGGAGTGTGACGACCACCTTCTTCTTTCTTCAAAACGTAGATAGAAGCTTTGAACTTAGAGTGAGGCTTAATCTGACCCGGCTTACAAAGAACCATACCACGTCTGATTTCGTTCTTGTCGATACCGCGGAGCAGCAAACCTACGTTATCACCGGCTTCACCCTGATCCAGCAATTTGCGGAACATTTCAACGCCTGTTACAACAGACTTCTTGTCTTCACCCAAACCGAGGATTTCAACTTCGTCACCTACATGAATAACACCAGCTTCGATACGACCAGTAGCTACAGTACCACGACCAGTGATTGAGAATACATCTTCAACCGGCATCAAGAACGGTTTATCAACGTCACGCGGAGGCAGAGGAATCCAAGTATCGCAAGCTTCCATCAGCTCCATAACTTTTTCTTCCCACTTCTCAACACCATTCAATGCACCAAGAGCAGAACCTTGGATGAACGGAGTGTTGTCACCGTCGAATTCGTAAGCTGAAAGCAGTTCGCGCATTTCCATTTCAACGAGCTCCAACATTTCAGCATCGTCTACCATGTCGCACTTGTTCATGAATACAACCAATCTCGGAACGTTTACCTGACGAGCCAGCAAGATGTGTTCACGAGTCTGAGGCATCGGACCATCAGTAGCAGCAACTACGATGATAGCACCGTCCATCTGAGCAGCACCAGTTACCATGTTCTTTACGTAGTCAGCGTGACCCGGACAGTCTACGTGAGCGTAGTGACGGTTAGCTGTTTCATACTCTACGTGAGAAGTATTGATAGTGATACCTCTTTCCTTTTCTTCAGGAGCGTTATCGATTGAATCGAAAGAGCGCAACTCAGAAAGACCTTTTTTTGCCAACACTGTAGTGATAGCAGCTGTCAACGTGGTTTTACCGTGGTCAACGTGACCAATTGTACCAATGTTTACGTGCGGTTTGGTACGTTCGAATTTCTCTTTAGCCATAGCTTTACTTGTTATTTATTTGATTAATAATCAGCTTTTACATCATTGTGAGCTGTTACCGGGACTTGAACCCGGGACCTCTTCCTTACCAAGGAAGTGCTCTACCGCTGAGCTATAACAGCAAGAAGAATAAGAGTTGTGGGCAAAGATGGATTCGAACCACCGAAGGCGTAAGCCAGCAGATTTACAGTCTGCCCCATTTGGCCACTCTGGTATTTGCCCCTAGATTATAAAAGAACTCTTTTTTCCTTAACTGAATCATCACAGAGCGACTTTGTCCGGACAATCTTCCGTTTTCATATCGCCTTCACTCCATGAAGAGAAGAAATCATTCAACTCCATCTCCGAAGCGAGCCTCTTGTCGGATTCGAACCAACGACCCCGAGATTACAAATCACGTGCTCTGGCCAACTGAGCTAAAGAGGCAAGCTCAAAAAAATGCAACCGTAACATTCATTACGTGAGCGAAACGGCTGCAAATTTAGGCATTTATTTTTTACCCGCAAAATTTTAGCGGAAAATTATTTGTTTCGTTGTTTTTCCTTGTACTTAACCAGCTGTTTTTCCAAAGCTTCCAGACATAAATCCACGGCTTCTTCAAACGTATCACAGACCTTGTTTGCATAAAACTCGCCATTGGGAACCATTACTTTCACTCCGGCTTCTTTATTTTCGGCTGCTTCCGGTTTCACCACCTTTAATGACACCTCTACTTTCTTTATATCGTCGTAAAATTTCTCCAACTTAGCAACTTTCTTTTGAATGAAAGATTGCAATTGCTCTGACGCATCAAAGTGAATCGATTGAATTCTTACTTCCATACTTACCTCCTTTTTACTTTAGGCCCGGGGATGAGCCTGATTATACACTTTTTTAAGTTCCTCGAAAGTAGTATGCGTATATATTTCCGTCGTCGCCAGACTCTCGTGCCCGAGGAGTTCTTTTATCGAGCCCAAATCAGCACCATTGTTCAGCATAGCCGTTGCAAAGGTGTGCCTCAGCACGTGGGGACTTCGTTTTTTTACGGTCACTACCTTCGAAAGGTTTCGTTTCACAAGGCATGCTACGATACTGCGGTAAAGCCTCTTTCCGTTCTTCCGGACAAAAAAAGCATCCGAGCGAACCGGAACAGCTTCATTCCGCACATTGACATATTCCCGCATCGAGCACCCCAGCTCCTCATCGAAAGGTATAAGACGTTGCTTATTCCGCTTTCCCGTCACTTTAACGAGAGAAGCCGAAAAATCGATATCCTTGTCATCCAGCCCTATCAATTCTGAAAGTCGCATGCCGGTGGCATAAAACATTTCAATAATCATACGGTCGCGACACCCTTCAAAACCTTCACCAAAGTCCATATCGTCCAGCAACCTATCCATCTCGCCTTCTCTCAGGAATACCGGAAGCGGCTTTTTCTTCTTGGGTCCCGTCACTTTCCGCAACGGGTCTACCGCAATCTCGCCTTTCCTCAGAAGGAACTTATAGTATGCCCGGACAGAACTCAGCTTCCGGTTTATCGTATTAGAGGCAAGTCCCTTGTCCATCAAGGAAGCAATCCATTCACGAACAAGTCCCGCATCTACATCCGACGGAGCAAAGTTCCCCAACATTTCTTCTCCAAACTTCTGCAGTTCAAGAATATCTGCCCGATAGTACTCGACCGTACCTCTGGAATAATTCCGTTCGTACAGAAGGTAGTCAAGAAAAGAATCTGTCAACAACATATCGCTACATATCTAAATCATGCAACGAATTTATGAAAAAGAATTCAATAATTCAAAGGAATTTACGAATTATTAATCTTCTACTTGCTGAAGTTGTTGAACGTAAACTGCGCGTTCTTTTTTAAGTCTTTTAGTTACAGACGGTTTATCAAACTGTTGTCTGCGTCTCAACTCCTTAACTGTGCCAGTTTTTTCAAACTTTCTTTTGAATTTCTTCAGCGCTTTTTCAATGTTTTCGCCTTCTTTTACAGGTACTACAATCATTTTGTTTTAATTAAATGTTATTGGTTAAAAAATCTCACGATTAAATTGAACGGCAAAATTACACATACTTTCTTTATTTACAAAACTTTCTGCCAAAAAAACCACAATTCAGGCCAGGCTTCTTTCATTTTAGGGAGTTATCGGGAGTTTGTGGCGATAGTATCGCTCAGCATTAACAGAGCTATCGGATTCAGACTCCTGAGCCCGAAGGGGGATAATTCTTTCCGGATTCTGACAACTTCCTTCAATGGAAGAGCCGTCCGATCAGGCCGAAAAGCCACAAGTCCTCCAGACTGCGGTTTGAACATATCGCCCTCAGGCCCCACACTCCCTTCATCGGAGGCTCTCTCTCTGCTCGCAAGACGGCCTGCCACAGGGAATGAGTCTGTTTCAGCCTATGAGGAAAGGTTATCTTCAGGTTGAAGATGTATGTATTCAAGGTGAAGATGTAAATCTTCACGGTAAAGATTTATATCTTCAGGCTGAAGATAAATCTTTACCATAGACTGAAGCAGGCTGTCTGACGGACTGTATACGGCCTGCTTCCAGACTGAAACCGCTTCTTTACAAGCGTGTGGCAAGAAGAAGAGTAAAGTATAAGAAAACCGGGCGAGGCCACCCATTTATTGGAAGAAAAGCTGTAACTTTGGGGAAGATATGACATAACAAATACCTATCGGGTACTCTAAATCAAGAATCAAGATATGGACAAGAAGATTATCAAAGAAAGAATCAACGCCTTACGGGCTACATTCGGCAAAGAAGGCATAGCCGCCTTCATCATTCCCAGCACAGATGCCCACATGAGCGAATACGTCGCCCCCCATTGGAAAGCGAGAGAGTGGATTTCGGGCTTCACTGGTTCGGCCGGAACCGTAGTCGTCACCTGCAATAAAGCCGGACTATGGACCGATTCCCGTTACTTTCTGCAAGCCGCCCGGCAGTTGGAGGGAACCGGCATAGAACTCTACAAAGAAATGCTGCCGGAAACTCCCTGCATCCCCACTTTTCTGAGCGACACACTGAAACCGGGAGATACGGTAGGCATAGACGGCCAGGTATTCTCCGTGGAAGAAGTGCTGCAACTGGAAAAGCAACTTCATAAGAACGGCATATCCGTGAAGAATATCTCCGACCCGATGAGCCCGATATGGCCGGAAAGGCCGGAAAGGCCGGAAAGGCCCGCCTTTATTCATGACCTGAAATATGCCGGAAAGACTTGTCGGGAGAAACTGGACTCTCTCCGGCTGAGAATGAAGGAGACGAATGCCGAAGCCTTGCTGATTTCCTCGCTGGACGAAATAGCCTGGACGCTGAACATCCGTGGCAACGACGTACATTGCAATCCGGTAGTGGTGAGCTACCTGATAGTCGGAGAGCATGACGCCTGCTTCTTCGTCGAACCTCGGAAAGTCACGAAAGAACTCGCCGACCATCTGACAGAAGCCGGAGTATCTATACATAATTATGGGGAGATAAAGCCATTCCTCCACAACATAAAGGCGCAAAGCATCTTGCTGAATCCGGCCAAAACAAATTATGCCACCTACTCGGCCATCTGCCCCGACTGCCGGATTATCGAAGGCGCCTCTCCCGTCGCCCTGTCGAAAGCAATCCGCAACGAACGGGAAATAGACGGCATCCATGCGGCCATGCAACGCGACGGGGTGGCACTGGTGAAGTTCCTGAAATGGCTGGAGGAGGCTGTTCCCGCAGGCAACGAAACGGAAATCAGCGTAGACAGGAAACTTCACGAATTCCGTGCCGCGCAACCACTCTATATGGGAGAAAGCTTCGATACCATTGCCGGATACAAGGAGCACGGAGCCATCGTTCACTACGAGGCCACTCCGGAAACGGACGTACCGTTGAAACCCAAGGGATTCCTACTGCTGGACTCGGGTGCGCAATACCTGGATGGCACCACCGACATCACCCGTACCATCGCGCTGGGAGAACTGACCGAAGAAGAGAAGACGGACTACACCCTGATACTGAAAGGACATATCGATCTCGCCATGGCCGTCTTTCCGGAAGGTACGCGAGGAGCGCAACTGGATGTGCTGGCCCGCATGCCGATATGGCAGCACCACATGAACTTCCTGCATGGTACGGGACACGGCGTAGGCCATTTCCTCAATGTGCACGAAGGACCGCAAAGCATCCGCATGAACGAGAATCCGATAACCTTACAGCCCGGAATGGTTACTTCCAACGAGCCGGGCGTCTATAAAGCCGGAAGCCATGGAATACGCACGGAAAACCTGGTGCTGACCGTAAAGGATGGTGAAGGCATGTTCGGCAATTACCTGAAATTCGAGACCATCACCCTCTGCCCCATCTGCAAGAAAGGTATCATCAAAGAGATGCTGACGGCAGAAGAAACGGCATGGCTGGACAACTATCACCGGCATGTATACGAGAAACTTTCGCCAAGCCTGAACGAAGAAGAACGGGAATGGCTGAAGGAAGCATGCAGCAAGCTAACCACTAATCACTAAAAAATGGCATTAATAAAATCAGTAAGAGGATTTACTCCTGAAATCGGTGAGAATTGTTTTTTGGCAGATAATGCGGTTGTCATTGGCGACGTCAGAATGGGACGGGACTGCAGCATCTGGTTCAGCACCGTAGTGCGGGGTGACGTAAACTCAATCCGCATAGGGAACGGAGTAAACATCCAGGATGGAAGCGTGCTCCACACCTTGTACGAGAAATCGACCATAGAGATAGGCGACCATGTGTCCGTGGGGCACAATGTGACCATCCACGGAGCTACCATCAAGGACTATGCTTTGATAGGGATGGGCTCCACCATCCTTGACCACGCAGTAGTGGGCGAAGGAGCCATTGTCGCTGCAGGTTCCCTAGTATTGAGCAATACAATCATCGAACCGGGAAGCATTTGGGGAGGAGTCCCCGCCAAGTTCATCAAGAAAGTGGCTCCGGAACAGGCCAAGGAGCTGAACCTGAAGATTGCACACAACTATCTGATGTATTCCGACTGGTACAAATAAAGGGAGGCAAGGCGCCTCCCAAAAGCAGGGCGATAGAGGGATGCCATTCCATCACCTCTATCGCCCTATCACTTTTATCACTCTTTACTTTTCTAAAAGTTTATCATACTCATTATCTTATCCGTTGCACCGGCATTACTGGTCACATAATTGCTCGCATTCATGCCTGATTCGCGCAAGAAGACTTCATCTGCCAACATACGGTCGAGCAACGTTTTCAGTTCCTCATAATCCTTCACCGAGAAAGCGCCTTTTGCCTCCAGCAACTGGATGGCCTCCTGAAATTTCTGATACTTCGGTCCGAAAATCACCGGAATGCCATAAACCGCAGCCTCAAGGGTATTGTGGATTCCCACCCCGAAACCACCTCCGATATAGGCAATCTCACCATAGCGGTAGATGGAGGAGAGCAGCCCGAAGCAGTCGATAATCAGGCAGTCGGCCTTACGGACATTCTTCTCGTCGGCACGGGTATAGCGCACGTAGGGGCGTTTCAGTTTACAGATAATCTCTACCAGATGGTTCTCGTCGATGACGTGCGGAGCTATAATCAACTTCACCTCCGGATGCTGGTTGAAGTATTCAATAAACAAATCCTCGTCCGGCTGCCAGGAGCTTCCTGCCACGAAAGTCATCGTGTTGTTCTTGAAAAGCTCCACCAAAGGCAGATGTTTAGCTTCCTCACGAATCTGCAGCACACGGTCAAAACGGGTATCGCCCACCACCGTGACACGACCGATGCCTATTTTCGCCAGATAGCGTTTGGAGCGTTCATTCTGCACAAACAAGTGGTCGAAGTCACGCAGCACATGTCTGTAGGTACCGCCATACCACTTGAAGAATACTTGTCCGCGGCGGAAAATGGAGGAAATGCTGTACACCGGAATACGGCGCTTGTGCAGTTCGTCCAGATAGTTCTTCCAGAACTCGTACTTGATGAAGAATGCCATACAGGGATTCACGATATCCAGAAACTTCTTCACATTGCGGGGCTTGTCGAAAGGCAGATAACAGACGACGTCTGCCCCCCTGTAATTCTTGCGGACCTCATAGCCCGACGGTGAGAAGAAAGTCAGCAGAATACCGTAATCCGGATATTTGGCACGGATTTTCTCAATCAACGGCCGTCCCTGCTCGAACTCCCCCAAAGAAGCGGCATGGAACCAGATATAGCGCACGTCCTTCTCCAACTGCTGCCTGAGAAGTTCATAGACCACCCAGTGTCCCTTCATCATCTTTCGGGGCTTACGGCTAAATGGAGCTGCCAGATGCACCAGAATATCGTAGATGGCTATTGCCAAGTCATATAGCATACTATATGGATTAAGGATGAAGAAGATTTATTCACTTTAAAGCATCAACAGCACGCTGTATGCGGGCCAACGTTTCTTCCTTGCCAATCAGCTCGGTAATGTCGAACATGTGCGGGCCTTTACATTCGCCCACCACTGACAAGCGGAAGGCATTCATCACATTTCCCATGTGATAGCCACGCTCGGTAATCCAACCAATCACAATATCTTCGGAAGCCTTGGTGGAGAAATCCCCGATGCCGCGCAACACATCCATCAATTCAGTCATGATGCGCGGAGTATCTTCCGACCAACGTTTCTTCACATCCTTTGCCGCATATTCCGTGGGGGCTACGAAGAAGAAACGGGTCTGGTCCCACAGTTCCTTTACGAAGTTGACGCGTCCCTTCACCAATGAAACCACTTTCGTTAGGAACTCGTCACTATAGTTGGAGGCGTCTATGCCGTTGGATTCCAGCACCGGTCTGAAAAGACAAGCTATCTCCGCATCCGGTTTCATCATGATATACTCATGGTTGAACCAGATACCTTTCTTATAGTCGAATTTGGCACCCGACTTGCTGCAATGGCTCAAGTCGAACAATTTCACCAATTCATCCATAGACATCAGCTCCTGGTCATTACCCGGATTCCAGCCCAGCAGAGCCAGGAAATTAATGACTGCTTCGGGCAGATAACCAGATTCGCGGTAGCCTGAGGAGACATCTCCCGACTTGGGGTCATGCCACTCCAACGGGAAAACCGGGAAGCCCAGGCGATCTCCGTCACGCTTACTCAATTTGCCGTTGCCCTCGGGCTTCAGCAACAAGGGCAGATGGGCAAAGGCTGGCATGGTATCCTCCCACCCAAAGGCACGGTAGAGCAATACATGCAGCGGTGCCGAAGGCAACCATTCCTCACCGCGTATCACATGGGACACCTCCATCAAATGGTCGTCCACAATATTGGCCAGATGGTAAGTAGGAAGTTCATCTGCCGATTTATAAAGAACCTTGTCATCAAGAATGGAAGAGTTTATCACTACTTCCCCACGAATCAGGTCGTTCACATGCACATCCTCGTTCGGCTCTATCTTGAAACGCACCACGTACTGCTTGCCGGCAGCAATCAGCGCGTCCACCTCTTCTTTGGGAAGGGTCAGCGAATTGCGCATCTGCATGCGGGTAGAAGCATCGTACTGGAAGTTCGCAATCTCCGCACGCTTTGCTTCCAGTTCTTCAGGAGTATCGAAAGCGATATAGGCTTTTCCGGCCTCCAGCAGAACCTGAACATACTTCTTGTATATTTCCCGACGTTCCGACTGACGGTATGGACCATGGTCTCCACCGAAACTCACGCCCTCGTCAAACGGAATGCCCAACCACTTGAAAGACTCCAGGATATATTCTTCTGCACCCGGCACAAATCGGTTGGAATCAGTATCTTCAATACGAAATATCAAATCTCCTCCATGCTGACGCGCAAAGAGATAATTGTATAAAGCTGTACGCACACCGCCGATGTGCAACGCCCCCGTAGGACTCGGGGCAAAACGGACCCTGACCTTTCTTTCTGTCATAATCTACCTTACTTATAAATATTTTAGATGGCAAAATTAAACCTTTTTTTCCACACTAATGTTTTTTTTTGTACTTTTCGCAAAAATTTCAGTTGATATGGGCTATTCCAATACCAAAAGAGAGTTCTCGCTCAGAGATTTGTTATACAGAGCACTGATATTCATCGGCACTGTGGGAGTCATTGTTTATTTCCTGCCGCGCGACGGTAAGTTCAATTACCAGTTCGACCTGGATAAACCGTGGAAGTACGGCCAGCTCATGGCCACATTCGACTTTCCCATCTACAAGGCCGACGAAGTGGTGAAGCATGAGCAAGACAGTATCCTTGCCTCCTTCCAACCATATTTCCAGCTGGACAAAAGCATCGAAAAGAGTGTGATTGGCAAACTGAGAAGTAATTATCAGGCTCATCTGCACAGCCTGCTTCCATCTACCGATTACGTCCGCTTCCTGGAAAGGAAACTGTCCGAAGTATATCACACCGGCATCGTTTCTACCGAGAGGCTGGCGCAACTGCATAAAGACAGCACTTCAGCTATCATGATTATCAATGATAAAATGGCAAGCCAGCAAAATATGGACAAAATCTATTCCGTAAAAGATGCCTACAACTATATACTTACAGCCGATACCGCGCACTACCGTCCGGACATTCTGCGGCAATGTTCACTGAACGAGTATCTGTTTCCCAACCTGACCTACGATGAGGAGCGAACTGAAACGGCCAAGAAAGAGATGCTCGACAATTACTCATGGGCCAACGGTATCGTACTTAGCGGCCAAAAAATAATCGACCGCGGCGAAATCATCAACCAAGAAACATACAACATACTTGAGAGTCTGAGAAAAGAATCCATCAAGCGTAGCGAATCCATCGGACAGAAACGGCTGATGTTGGCAGGACAAGTCTTATATGTCAGTATCTTCATTCTGTGTTTCATGCACTATCTCGACTTGTTCCGTAAGGATTATTATAAGCGCAGAGGAAACCTTGCCCTGCTCTTCGCCTCCATCATGTTCTATTGTATAGTAACAGCCGTAATGGTTGCCAACAATATATATAATGTATATATCATTCCGTATGCCATGCTGCCGGTCATTATCCGGGTGTTCCTCGACTCGCGCACAGCTTTCATCGCACAAGTCACTACCATCCTGATATGCTCCATCTGCCTGCGCTATCCGCATGAATTCATTCTTCTACAACTCTCGGCGGGGCTGGTTGCCATCTTCAGTCTGAGAGAACTCTCGCAACGTTCACAACTCTTCCGGACAGCCATTCTTGTCATACTGACCTATGCCGCTGTTTATTTTGCCTTCGAACTGATTACAGAAAACGACTTGACAAAAATCAACGGAAGCATGTACACCTATTTCGTCATCAACGGAGTACTGCTGCTGTTCACTTATCCCTTGCTCTTCCTAGTGGAAAAAACGTTCGGCTTTACCTCCAATGTCACCCTGGTGGAATTGTCCAACATCAACAACAGCCTGTTGCGCCGCATGTCCGAGACCGTTCCCGGTACCTTCCAGCATTCCATGCAGGTTGCCAACCTTGCGGCGGAAGCAGCCAACCGTATCGGAGCCAAAAGCCAGCTGGTACGTACAGGAGCACTGTATCATGACATCGGCAAGATGGAGAACCCGGTGTTCTTCACCGAGAACCAGTCAGGCAGAGTCAACCCGCACAAGAATCTGGGCTATGAGCAAAGTGCCCTGGTCGTCATCAGCCATGTGACGGACGGACTGAAACTGGCCGAGAAGAACAATCTCCCCAAAGTAATCAAGGATTTCATCACCACTCACCATGGCCGTGGGAAAACGAAGTATTTCTATATCTCCTGGAAAAACGAACACCCCGGTGAAGACCCTAACGAGGAGGCATTCACCTACCCCGGTCCCAACCCGTTCACCAAAGAGCAGGCTATCCTGATGATGGCCGACTCGGTGGAAGCCGCTTCACGCAGTCTGCCCGAATATACGGAAGAGAGCATCAGCAACCTGGTAGACAAGATTATCGATTCGCAAGTGGCAGAAGGCTATTTCAAGGAATGTCCCATCACCTTCAAGGATATTGCCACCGTGAAAAACGTATTCAAGGAGAAGCTGAAGACCATATACCATACCCGCATCAGTTATCCCGAACTTAAAAAATAAGAACTATGGAAGTGACCAGTAAAGAACAGAAAAGAGCCGAACTACTGCTGCAAAGCCAGCACATCGGACTGCACCAAATCAAGAGTTTCAGTTTCATGAGGCGTTACCACCAGATTCCCCGCAAAAGCAACCTGGTTGCAAAAGACAAATACGGTCCGGGCATACTGACTTTACATCTAAAGGATGGGAAAGAAAAAGCAATCTATCTGCCTCCTTTCCGTCACCCTTCCTCGGTCATCCGCTATCTGGTCTCTCAAGAAATCCCCTTCGACAACTATTTACCGAGGGAACGGGCAGTCGCAGAGATTCCCACAGAAACATACCGGCGTCCGTCACTCTATATGTTCTGGTTCTTTGTCTTATTCCTTGTATTCCTTATATTGGGATATTATTCCATCAGTGGCAACGTATGGTGGGGGTTCATCCCGGCTATCATTTCATTTGCATTAAGTCTTTTTTTCATCAGCATGCTGATGACCCGCTTCTGCTACCTGACGCTGGACAATGATGACCTCATCATACACAGCGTAGGCAGGACCATCCGCTATCCGTATCAGAACCTGAGAAAAGTAAACTTCGACTTTGCCCGCGAACAGAATTTCACGCACGTCATGGAATTGTTGGATAACGATTACCGTTACCGTCTGTTCTATATCGGAAGGGTTTCGAGGAAGAAGCTGAATGAGATTGCCGGACACCTGCAACAAGCCGGAGTAGACGCCACCTGCAGCTTGAATGATAACAAGCGGTTCTTCCAGGATACTCATATCAGCCACTAAACAGACATTAGCCAACAAATAAGCTGCCGGATACGACATCATTCCCGTTTCGCAGATTTCAGAATAATGCCTTTGCACTTACTCTCAATTTATTTATATTGCAGGATAAACCCTTTATAAATAAATTGGAAATGAGCAGAAATGAAATTACCTTACAGGAGATGTTCTCCTTGGTCATCGGTGAACTCCGGGAAGGCGGCAGATGGGGGACGGCACACATCTACCAATCGGCGGTGAATGCATTCTCGGCATTCAACAAGGGACAACCCATGCCCATGCGCAGGCTGAGCCCCACCGTGCTGAAGAGATTCGAAAACTTCCTCAGGCAGAGGAACTGCAGCTGGAACACCGTGTCAACCTACA